>CAMGCA010000137.1 GCA_946011705.1 uncultured Clostridia bacterium
TTTCTGGATTTTTTGTGCTTTTGTCCGGGTGATTGATTTTTTATGATTGTTCGAATTTTAGCGGCTGAAACTGTCGCTGAAGGAAGACTACGAGAAAATCCTCTTTGCCTGCTCCGGCAGGAGCTGCGAGTATGCCTTTGCCAATATGTACCTCTGGGGCCGTCAGGAGGGAGCGTTTTTCTCGGATTGCGTGGTTTTTTTCTCCCATTTCAACGGGAAAAGCATCTATCCCTACCCCATGGGCGCCGGGGACCGGAGGGCGGCGCTGGAGCGGATTCTGGCGGATGCCCGGCAGCGGGGCATTCCCTGCCGGATTACCAGCATGACAAAAGCGGAAGCGGAGGAGCTGGAAGGCTGGTTTCCCGGGAAATTCCTGATCCGCACGGACCGGGACGGGTTTGACTACGTCTATGCCATCGATGATCTGGCCGATCTCAAGGGGCGGAAATTCCAGAAAAAGCGCAACCATGTGAACCGGTTCCGCGCTGAATACCCGGAGGCGGTCAGCGTACCGCTGGAGCCGGACAATCTGGAAAAAGCCCAGGAAATGGTGGAGGACTGGTACCGCCAGCGTCTTGAGGAGGATCCCCATGGGGAGTATCTGCTGGAGAGAATTGCCATGGACCGGGCGTTCCGGCACTTTAAGGCTTTGGGAATGGAGGGCCTGATGCTCATGGATGGCGATCGGGTGCTGGCCGTGACCATGGCCTCCCGGCTGTCCCGCAATACCATGGACGTGCACTTCGAGAAGGCCCGGGAGGACGTGGATGGGGCCTACGCCGCCGTGAACTGCGAATTTGCCCGGTTTCTGCGGGAAAAACACCCGGAGCTGGAATTCCTGAACCGGGAGGACGATATGGGGCTGGAAGGATTGCGAAAGGCCAAGCTCAGCTATCAGCCTCACCATTTCGAGGAAAAGTATTGGGCCTGCCTGATGGAGGATCTGCATGGAGAAGGCTGCGCTGAGGACACTCTGGACTGAGTGCTTTGGAAATGAGGAGGGCTGGATTGACACCTTTTTCGGCACTGCCTTTGACTCGGCCCATGTCTGCGGCCTGAACCGGCAGGGAGGGCTAGCCGCGGCGCTGTGCTGGATGGATGCTTTCTGCGAAGGGCGGAAGCTGGCCTACCTCTACGCCATTGCTACGGCTCCCGCGTTTCGGCGTCAGGGCCTGTGCCGGGAGTTGATGAGGCTGACCCATGAGAAGCTTTCGGAGCGGGGCTACGCCGGGGCAATCCTGGTTCCGGCGGATGCCTGTCTGCGGCAGATGTACGGGAATATGGGTTATGTAAACTTCGGCGGCATCCGGGAAATCACCGTCCGGGCGGGAACAAGCTGCTCCATATGGCAGCTTTCGCCGGTGGAATACGCGGCGGCCCGGCGGGCGTATCTGCCGGAGGGGGGCGTAGTGCAGGAGAATGGGGCCATCGAATACCTGGCTGCCGGGGCAAAGCTGTACGCGGGGGCGGATTTCCTGCTGGCTATGTCCGGGGACTTTGGCGTGGAGCTGCTGGGCAACACCGATGCGGCTCCCGGAATTCTGAGCGCCCTAGACTTGCAGGCAGGAACCTTCCGGGCACCGGGGGACAGGCCCTTTGCCATGTTCCACAGCCTCACCGGGGAACGCTGGACGCCCGGCTATTTCGGATTGGCCTTTGAATAAGAGAACCGGCGGAAAGCACTTCCGCCGGTTTTTACAGGAAAAAGCTGATGGCGTAAATGACCACCAGATGCGCCGGATAGTACAGGTAGAATATCCAGCCCAGCCGGTGCCTGCCCCGCTGGCCGTTGTACAGGGCAATGAGCGGCACAGTGAGCATGGCCCACCATTGCAGCCCGCCCAGGGACAGGCACAGCAGCAGCGTGCCAATGGCAAAGGCCGCGATATCCCGCCCGCCGAAGTACACAATCACCGGCAGCAGCACGCCCCAGATGCCGTAATCCACATGGAAGCCGGGCAGGAACAGACTCAGCTTTTCACAGACAAAATAGATTCCAATGAACAGGACGGCGGTGGCGAGAACGGCACCGGGTGTCCTCTTTTTATGTGCCCATTCCACCGCGCAAATCAGGGCCACCGACAGGGAAAAGGTCACTAAGATGCACTGGTACAGGGAGCGGTCAACCGCGGCGTAGACCACCTGACACAGAAGCGCCAGCCCGAATAGCCGCAGAAAATAGGCCCTTCTGTCGTGGGTGTAGTGGCAGCCCTCGGCGATCATGTAGGCGTAGATGGGCATGGACAGCCTGCCGATGATGCGAAGAAACCGGTACTGGGGCAGCAGAATGACTCCAATGTGGTCGATGGTCATGGTGAGCATGGCAAGTATCTTGAGCTGATTGCCGGTAAGAGCGAACCGGGAGCGGATGGCGTTCATGAAGGCCACCTCCTTTTGTGCGCATATTATAGCATTGCGGGGCTGGCCCGTCAATGACAAGGAAAAACGGTGCCGATTTGGCACCGTTTTTTCAGCATTTGCACTTTGCTTCTAGCGCCGCGCCGTAGCGGAAGATCATGGAGGCCAGAATCAGCACAATGCCCGTGGCAAGGCTGGGCAGATTGCTCCCAATGCCCAGATCTTCCACGCCGAAGCTGACACCGATGACGCTTGCCAGCACCATGGCGGCAATGGGCAGCCAGATGCAGCGGATGCCCAGCCTGTTGGGCTGCTCCGCCCCGGCTTCCGTAAAGGGGGTGCCAGCGGCCTGCTCGGCTTTCAGATACCTGCCCGCGAAGCACAGCAGAATGGCTTCCGCAGTCAGCATGATACAATCGCCCAGAAGAACTGCCAGCATTTCGTTCCTGCCCCTGTCTGTGGAGAAAATGGTGACCGGCTCCCCGAACAGGCTGAACACCTGCCCGCCGGAGTACCAGCTGAACGCACACAGAGCGCCCACCGCGCAAATAATAGCGCAGACGATGGAGAACATGTAGGCGATCTTCGTCAGAACCTCAAAAACGTGGAAGGTCTTCTGAATCTTCTGGAGCTGTTCTATCCTCACACCTTCTCTCCCTCAATGTACTGGGGCCGCTGGGGGATGATGACGGCGGCGATGATGTAGGCCCACAGACCTACGCCGCCGCAGAAGCCCAAGACCACCCAAGCCAGACGAACGATGGTGGGGTCAATGTCAAAAAACTCACCGATGCCGCCGCAGACCCCCGCCAGCATGGCATTCTCCCGGGAACGATACAACTTTTTACCTTTCATAATAGCTTCCTCCTGTTGTGGATTTCTTATGGCCTTATTCTATACAAAAGGGGGGAATTTCGATAGGCGATTTTTTCAGCCGGTTGTGTCGGAATTATAGATTACAGTGATATTTTTCGTGTCCGTTACAGAATCCTTGTCCACGGGAAGGACAAGGTGGAAGTTGGTGCCCGCCTCTGTTTCCTCTCCGGTGATGGTGATTTCACAGACACCGTCCGCAAGCGTCACATCCGTAACGGAGCAGGAAGGGGAGACGCTATCCACGGGGATCAGCAGCAGGTCGCTATTGGAGAACCACGTTTCGTCGTAAAGAGCGCAGACATCCCGCAAAGCGTCCAACTGATAATATCTGCCCATTTCTGTGAAATAACCCTCCAATTCTGACCGGGAGGTAATGATTGCGGCTGAGTGGTCAATTTCCGCTGTGTGGGGCAGGTCAGGGGTCTCCACCATCGGGCAGGAAGGCACCGCGGCGGCCTCCATCCGGGGGGATTCGGCGGGAGCGGCCCCGGCATCCTGCATGACGGAGAAGGATACAGCCTTGTCTGCCTCCATGGATTTTTGTTGGGTAACCCGGAAAAGCGCGGCTGCGCACAGCACAACGGCAAGGCAGGCTGCCGTAGCAGCGTATGGCTTCAGAGGGATGACCCTTGGCTTCCGGCAGCGGTATTGCTCCGCATGGGCCACCAGATCCTCTGGAAGCAAGGTCAGGGCGTCGTGAAATTGTTCGCTGGTCATAGACAAAACCCCTCCTTTTCCAAGTATTCCTTTAACCCCAGCCGGGTGCGGTAGAGAAGACTCTTGACCTTGCTCTCCGACATGCCCAGATACCGGGCGATCTCCTTCACCGGGTCTAAAAAGTAGTACCGGCCCAGAAAGGCGGCCTGAGTCTCCTTGCTTTGCAGCCGCAGATAGACCCCGATGGCATCGGCCAGGGCCTTGGCGTTGACGATTTCCTCGGCGGAATTCCCCCCGGACACGCAGTCGGACAGCTCCGACAGGGAGATGGCGTATTCAGAACCGGCCCGCTTGTCTCTTGTGCGGTAGCGGAACCGGTCAATGGAAATGCGGCGGGTCAGCTTGGCAAGATACGCCGATAGTACGCTGGGCCGGTGGGGCGGCATGGAATCCCAGGCGGCAAGGTAGGTGTCGTTGACGCTCTCCCGGCTGTCCTCCAGATTATTTAGTATGTTGTGGGCGATTTTTTCTAAGTAGCGGTCGTATTTCTTCTCGGTTTCCGCAATGGCCTGTTCACTGCGCTCCCAGTACAGGGCTACGATCTGTTCATCCTCCATAGGGCAAAGCCTCCTCTCATATGGAATACTCGACAAAAATTATGGCAGGTTGCGACAAAGCGAAAAAAGCCTTCCCCAGAGGGCAATGTCATCAACTTAAGGAACCAGAGTCAACTTACGCTGTCATTGCGAGCCAGCGCGCACGCTGGCGTGGCAATCCGTTTCCCTTTACAATGTTGCTAATTCGTATGTGTTACCAAAGGAGAACGGATTGCCACGTCGCTGCGCTCCTCGCAATGACAGTGGTAGACGGTGTTTTAATGCTTAAGTTGATGACATTGCCCCAGAGGGGAGGGCCTTGTTCACTCTGCACTGAGTTCGATGCGGTCGTTGCTGATGCCCTGCTGGTGGAAAACTTTCAGCAGCTTCTCCGGAGTCATTTCCGCCCGCTCCTGTCCGGCGATGTCCAGCACGATGGTGCCGCCCTTCATCATAATGGTGCGGTTGCCAAGGGACAGAGCCGAGGGAATGTTGTGGGTGATCATCAGGCAGGTGATGCCGTTTTCCGCTACAATTTGTTTCGTCAGAGCCAGCACCTTTTCCGCCGTGGCGGGGTCAAGGGCGGCGGTGTGCTCGTCCAGCAGCAGCAGCTTGGGAGTGACCATGGTGGCCATGAGCAGGGTCAGAGCCTGCCGCTGTCCGCCGGACAGCAGTCCCACAGGGTGATCCATCCGATCCTCCAGACCCAGCCCCAGCTGGCTTAAGCGCTCCCGGAAGTCCTTGCGGTCAGACCGGGAAATCATGGAGAAGGGGGAGGTGCCGGAGGAGGCCCGCATATAGGCCAGCGCCAGATTTTCCTCAATGGTCATGCTGGGGGCGGTGCCCTTCAGAGGATCCTGGAACATCCGGCCAATGAACTTACTGCGCTTAAAGTCCGGCAGGCTTGTGATGTTCTGCCCGTCCAGACGGATATCGCCGCTGTCCACCGGGAAGGTACCGGCGATGGCGTTGAAGAGCGTGGACTTGCCAGCGCCGTTGGAGCCGAGAATGGTGACAAAGTCGCCCATCTGGAGGTGCAGACTCAGGTTCGTCAGGGCCTTCTTTTCGTTGATGGTGCCCGGGTTGAAGGTCTTGGAAATGTTCGTAATCTTCAGCATCTTACTTCCCTCCCTTGGCGGTGGCGGGCTTGAGGCGCGCTTTGATGGCGGGCAGGCCGATGGCCAGGGCCACGATGACGGCGGAAATCAGCTTTAAGCACTCGCTGGGCAGATCCATGCGCAGGGCAATGGCGATGATGAAGCGGTAGACAATGGAGCCAAAAACCGCCCCCAGAATTTTCAGCCAGGTCTTGCCCTTGGGAAGCAAGGTCTCGCCGATAATCAGGGAGGCCAGGCCGATGATGACCATGCCGGTGCCCAGGTTAATGTCGGCGGTCTTCTGGTACTGGGCCAGCAC
>CAMGCA010000138.1 GCA_946011705.1 uncultured Clostridia bacterium
GGATGGCCGCGCAGCACCTGAGCCTGTACGATGGTGTCGCCCGCGTGTCCACGGGTCATGACGCAGACATAGTCCTCGCTTCCGATGGTGACGGAGGCGGCAATGTTGTGGAAATCTCCCAGCACCACCTGCTCCGCTGTGGGGAACAGGGCCGGGTCGGCAAATTCCGGCCGGTCGTCCATGACCACACACCGGAAGCCAACATGACTGAGTACCGGTACCAGCTCCTGGGCAACGTGTCCGCCGCCGAAGACGTAGACTCTGCCGCCGGTGACGATCTGCTCAATGTACAAATCACGTCCGCCCTCTTGCACCCGGTGGGGCTGCCGGGTGAGCCAGGGGGCCAGCACGGCATCGCCCTTGTCCGTCAGGTACAGCCTGCCGCCGTCGGCAATGTCGGACACCAGCCAGGCATCCTTGCCCCTGACGAAACAGGCCTCAGCGCCCTCCGCCAGCGCCAGGATCTCCGGGTCACCGGCGGGCAGATAGTGGAAGAACACATTGCAGGCGCCGCCGCAGATCATACCCAAATTCTGCACATCATCCCGGGTCAGGGTGAAGTCATGGCCCCGGGAGCTTTTTTCTTCCAGAACGGTCTTGGCAATTTGTTCGGAGCGGTACTCCACCGCGCCGCCGCCGATGGTGCCGCAGATTCTGCCCATTTTGCCCACCAGCATCCGGGCACCGGCGCCCCGGGGGGTTGCGCCGGAGGAGGCAATGACGGTGACCATGACCAAATCCTCGCCCGCCAGCATACGGGCCTTCATTTCCTTCAGCATTTGCCGCATGATGATTCCTCCTGATGAAAAAATCCAGATTCATCCCATCGCAGGGTGATGATTTCACAATAATCCGGCTTGTGCCACCGCCCGGTAATGTGCTCCAAAAACAGGGCGATGATGCCGCCGTGGGCCACCACCGCCAAATCGCCGGGACTGCGCCGGGCAGCTTCCTCCATGGCGGCGGAAAACCGGGCCAGTCCCGCTTCACGGCTTTCCGCACCGGGGGGCTGCAAGGAAAGATCCCTGGCCCGGGCTGTCTCCACGGCGCGAGTCAGCGGGCTGGAAAAAACCGCGGAAACGGTTGGCAGGGCCCGGGCCATTTCCGATGCTTGCAGCATCCCCTCCCCACTGAGTGGCAGGTCTGTGCTGCCGATGCACTGCCGTCGTCCATCCGGAAATTCCGGCAGGCCGTGGCGAATCAGGTAAATCCGCTTCATTCGAACAACCCTCCGAAATACTCTCCATACAATGCGTCCGCGTCCTCCCGGATGCGCCGTTCATAGGCGGCGAAGCGTTCCAGCAGGGTATGGGCACGCTGGGTCAGATGGCTCTGGCTGCCTCCGGCGCCGCCCTGGGTGCGCTCGATGAGGGTGCAGTTCAGCTGACTCTCCAGGGTGCGGATCATGTTCCAACAGGTGGAGTGGCTCAGCTGCATCCGCTGGCCCGCCGTCCGGACGGATTTCGTCTCATCCACCAGCGTCAGCAGCATGGCAATGTTGCTGTCCAGGAAGGGTTTTTCCTTATTCAGGGATACACTGACCACCGGGCGCACCAGCTGGGAATTGTGGTAATCCACCAGCGCGGAAAAATCCGCCGGTGTGTCGGCGTCGTGGAGGGTGCCGGGGTCGTCTACGGGAATTTCCAGCATGGCGGCGCCGCAGCGCTCCACGGCTCCTTTCAGGCCCTGTTCGCCGCTGTCGGCGAGAATCCGCGATGGGGTGCCCTGTCTGGCCCTGGCAGGTGGGGCAGGCCAGCGGGGCGTGGGAATCCAGCAGCGCGTGGACGGTGCCGGCGGTAAACAAGGGAATGTCCACCGGGGTGAACAGCACCCGGTCGCATTTTCCACGCAGATATCCCAGCCCGATTTTCACCGAGTCAAACATCTGAGTGGTTTCGTAGTTCTCGTTTCGCAGGAAAATCACGCCGCTGCCGGACAGATGCCGTTCCAGCAGTCACCGCGTTAAAGCCGGTAACCATCACAATTCTGCGGATGCCCGCCTGATGAAAGGTAGCTACCACCCGCTGGGCGATGGTGATGGAGCCGATGCTCAGCATGGGCTTAAAATCTCCCATCCGGGAGGACATTCCGGCGGCGACGATCAGCGCGGCAGTCTGCATGGCGGCTTCTCCTTTCACGGGAAATGATATCTTATATCATACTATACCGCAAAATGGGAAAAAAGTAAATCCAAAATAGAAATTTTCCCGGAAACAGGCGTTTCCGGGAAATAAATCATCTATGCAGCCAGAGGCGGTACTGCTCCATGGTCAGCGGGTACCGGGGCAGTCCCGGACAGGCGGCCTCGGCGGCCTGCCAGAGCCAGGGCTTCCGCAGTCCGGCCTGTTCCAAGAGCGCCGAATCCGCGAAAATCTCCTCCATGGAAGCGTCCTTTGCCAGCCTTCCCCGGTTGAATACCAGTCCCCGCCGGGCAAACCGGGCGGCAAAGTCCACATCGTGGGTGCTGACCAGCAGGGCGATGCCCACCTGGGTCAGCCGGTCCAGAATTTCCTCCAGCCGGGTCACGTTTTCCGGGTCCAGGGAGGCGGTAGGCTCGTCCAGCAGGATTACGTCCGGTTCCCTGGCGAGAATGTCCGCGATGGTCACCCGCTTTTTTTCGCCGCCGGACAGATATTGGGGGGAACGATGGGCATAGCCCTCCAATCCCATGGCGGTGAGGGCCTGGGCGGTGCGGCGCTCCACCTCCGGCAGGGGAAGGCCCAGATTCAGCGGGCCGAAGGACACCTCGCCCTCCACGGTGACAGCCAGAATCTGATTCTCCGCCTCCTGAAAGACGATGCCCACCCGGCGGCGCAGCTCCAGAAGATCCTGCTTTTTCCGGGTCACGGGCTTTCCGGCACAGAAGATTTTTCCGGCTTCCGGCTCCAAAACCCCGTTGCACAGCAGAAAAAAGGTAGATTTTCCCGCACCGTTGCGACCCAGCACCGCTACACGTTCACCCTTTTCAATGGAGACGCTGAGATTTTTCACGGCATCGGGGCCGTCGGGGTAGGCGTAGGATACATTTTCCAGCCGTAAAATCGGCTCTGTCATGGGCACAGCCACCCCTTTCTCACAAAAATCAGCCCCAGCAGCGCCAGCACATAAGCCGCCGCAGCCAGCAGATGCGTGGGCCGGAGCCGGGGCGCATGGGACAAAAAGGCCAGTTTTCCGTCATAACCCCGGGATTCCATGGCGTCAAAGCACACTCTGCTGCGCCGGAAGGAGGAGGCAAGCAACGTGCCGCTGACCCGCCCGGCGGTAGAGACAGAGCGCCGCAGGCCCACATAGCCCAACCGGGCTGTGGCGGCTACGGTCAGCTGCCGTTGAACCTCCAGCAGCACGAACAGATACCGGTAAATGAGGTACATCAGCTCAATGACCAGCGCCGGCACATGGCACCGGCGCAGAACCTCGATGATCTGGGGCATGGGGGTGGAGCTGCTCAAAGCGTACAGGCAGCACACTGCCCCCATGGCCTGAAAGAACAACGTTACAGCCCGGTGAAGACTTTCAGAGGTGACGCACAGCCACCAGGAGCCAACTTTCAGCTGCCAAAGCCCCAGCGGCTCCCGGACGACCTCCAGCAGAATCACAAGACAGCTGACGCAGAGGAACAGTAAGGGAATTTTCAGCAGCCTGACAATATGGCACATCGGCGTTTTCCCCAGAAAAACCATAAAAAACACCATGGAAAGCGCCACAAAGATGCCCACAACGGTATCGGAGGCTCCCACGCACAGCAGCAGCACCAGCACGCAAAAGCCGGTTTTCAGACCGGGGCTGACGTTTCGCAGTCCGGAGTGGGCCGCCAGCGTATCCAGCATCAGCATGCCGCTTCCGTGGCTATGACGGTGCGCCATCAGGCGGCTTCCTCCGCCCGGTACTTTTTCCGGGCCACCAGATATCCGAAGCCGAAGCCGATGACGATGGCACCCAGGGCGGTTTGCAGGCAGAAGAGCAGAGACTCGGTCTCTCCGCCGGGAGGCGCAATGAGGCTCTCCGCCCAGGGCTCGTAATCAGGATCAACGGCGGCAATGGCCTCCTCGGCAGCGCCGTCCGCGCCGCCGAACTCACTGTCTTTGATGGTCATCAGGGGAAAAACCAGAATCACAGCGCACAGGGCAACCAGAATCAGGATGGTTATTACCTTCTTCTTTTCCATAATCAGTTACCCTCCTTGACAAGGTAGCCAATCTCCCGCAGCTCCGGCTTGGCAAAGGATTCCAGCATCATCACCACGATGGCGGACAGAATGCCCTCCACAATGGCAAGGGGAATCTGGGTCAGGGCAAAGATGCTCAAGAATTCCGTCAGGGAAGCCAGAACACCGGCCTGACCGGGGTGAGCCAGGGCCAGCTGCACAGAGGTGACGCAGTAGGTAAACAGGTCTCCCAGACCGCAGGCAAGACCCACGGCAACCAGGCGGCTCAGCTTCAGCTTCTTGCACAGCTGATAGACGCCGAAGCTGACAAAGGGTCCGGCAATGGCCATGGAGAAGGTGTTGGCACCCAGGGTGGTGAGTCCCCCGTGGGCAAGCAGAATGGCCTGGAACAGCAGGACGATCATGCCGAGCAAGGCCATGGGGGCAGGCCCAAAGAGCACGGCGCCCAGCCCGGTGCCGGTGGGATGGCTGGACGAGCCGGTGACGGAGGGCATTTTCAGGGCGGACAGCACGAAGGCATAGGCGCCCATCATGGCCAGCAGCAGCACGGCCTTACGGTGCTGGGAGACGATCTTCCGGATAGAAAGGAAACTCCATACCAGGAAAGGAAGACATACGACGCCCCAGACAATGGCGTGGGTCTGGGGCAGAAATCCCTCCATAATGTGCATGGCGCTGACGGGGGTGCCCAGCGCCGTCATCAGCGCGGGGACGCAGGAAGCCATAACAGCTCTGCGCTCCCGGTTGGTAAGCTTGATTTTCATAAAAGCCTCCTAAAATAAAAATGGGCAGCCTGCGCGGCTACCCAATAACGGGGCATTGCTGCCCGATTATCCAGAGACTGAACACCGCAATCTTGGTACAAAAATCGGCATAAGCAGGTTTCCTGGCTCCAGTTCACAGCGAAAAGCGCGTCTTCTCAGGCAAACAGCCCAATGACATCTATGCGCCATCGCTCCCTGTTACAGTGACGGGTTCGCTTCGGACTTGCACCGAATTCTCTTTATCCCTCGCGGGACTTACACCGGCGTTGACGGAATATTCACTTTCCGTCATTATAACGCACTTGCAATAGTGTGTCAATTCTTTTTCCGTGGAAATGCTGCAGTAAGCCGGAACCATGCCGGTTCCGGCTTACTGCGGGGCTTACGCGCCGAAGTGCTCCGCCACCTTGGCGAGCATCTTTCGGATGGGCAGTTGATAGGGGCACCGCTGCTCGCAGGCGCCGCAGCCGATGCAGTCGGAGGCCTTTTTGTCCATGGCCATGTAGCGGCTCTTGGCCCAGTCCGCAAGGCCGTAGCGCTGCAAATAACCATCAAACAGGAAGGCACCGGAGATGTTGATGCCCACAGAGCAGGGCTGACAGTAGTTGCACCGGCGGCAGAACTGGGTGCCAAGGGCGCTGCGGATTTTCTGGAAGCCCGCTTTTTCCTCCTGGGTCAGTTCGGAATTGTCGGAAACCGCCGCCAGATTCTGCCGCAGCTCCTTGGGTTCCGCCATGCCGGGAATCACCACGGTGACGTTGGGATTGGCGCAGATGTAGCGCAGCGCCAGGGTGGCAT
>CAMGCA010000139.1 GCA_946011705.1 uncultured Clostridia bacterium
GGCTGAGCTTTGACGCCATCACGCTGGAGAGCCGGGTAGAAAACACGCTGAGCCCACGGGCCAGGTAAAACGGGATTTTTGACGGGAAAGAAACCGCGTGGAAGGGATTTTGGGCATCCTGCAAATTCAGTCCGATATCGCAGGAGAAGGCCAGCCGATCCAGCCCGGCATCATCCAGCTGACCGTGATATATGACCGTGGGCCGGGGTTTTCCGGCGTTAATCTCACCGATCAGCCGCTCCAATTCCGCCACATCCTGGGGCTGCCCGGCGCCGGACAGGTGCAGGCAATAGCCCTCCGGCAGGAATCTGGCAATTTCAACCGCCAGAAACGCCCCCCGCACCCGGTCAATGGAGCCGGAGTACAGAATATTGATCCCGTCATGCTTTCCCACGGGGGGGTGCTCCGGAATGGTGTAGTTTCCGTACACCACCGCGCAGTCTCTGTCGGTGCGGAGATATTCCGGATAGATCAGGTCGTTGGAGACGAGGTAACTGTCGGCCAGGTCCAGCAGCTTCCGCTCCTTGGCAAAGGTCTTCCGGCTGCCCTCCAGGACGTGGTACATCTCCTCCACCTCCAGAATGACCCTTACCCGCTTCAGATGCTTCACCAGCGGAAGAAATCTGGCGAACGCCGGGTGGTGGTATACCATCAGAGTTGCGCCGGGCTTCACGAACAGCAGCAGACACACAAGGTCCATGAGGCTTTTCACCATCCGCCCAAGCCTTGCGCCTGCGCCGGGCAGAGAAAACGCCGGGAAGAACAGGTCGGTTTCCAGATCATCCACCCGCGCCTTTCGATAGGGGCGCAGGCCGGGCTTCCGGCTGTCATAGGTGGAAAGAACGGTGATCTCCTGCCCCAGCTCCTTCACCGTTCGAATCAGGTAGCTCATTTTGAAGGAACCGGCGTTGATGGAGCCGCTGGGGAGCAGATCTTCAATTTTGCCCGTTTTATAACATCCCAAATAGTAAATCATCCCACTGTTCCTTCCATTTTCGCGGCAATTTCCGCTGTTTTTGTCAGGAACAGTTTACCCTAAAACTTGGGGAAAGTCAACAGCCGCTTGCTTCTCCCGCGCTTCACGCGTCCTTCGCCATGGCGGCTTTGCGCAGCACCTTCACAAAAAGGTCCCCGGTGGTCAGCCGCTCCACCCCCTCCGCCGCAACCAAGGGAATCTGCCGAAGGGTTTGCTCCCCGGATTTGATGGACAGGGTGCCGATCTGCTGGCCTCTCGTCACCGGGGCGGTCACCCGCTCCTCCAGACTTACCTGCGTGGTGACGCTGCTTTTCTGGGCCTTATCGATGAGCAGCCCCGTTGCCTCCCCCAGGGCAGCGGACACAGTGTCCTGCTTCCCCAGCTTCACGGGAACCCCGGGAACGTCACTTAATTCCGGCGCGATCACGGCAAAATTCGCGAACCCATAGTCAAGCAATTCCTTGCAGGCGGCGTTTCGGGCCTGGCTGGTTTTGGCTCCCATGACCACCGCCACCAGTTCCATGCCCTCCCGCTGGGCGGAAGCCGACAGGCAGTACCCCGCCCCGGTGGTGAAGCCGGTTTTCAGCCCCGTGGCCCCGGGGTAGAAGCGGATCAGCTTGTTGGTATTGGACAGGCCGAAGGCGCCATTTCGCACAGTGTCCATCCAGATGGTGGTATATTTTTTAATGAGGGGGTGGTTTCGCAGCAGCTCCCGGGACATAAGGGCGATGTCGTAGGCGCTGGTGCGGTGCTGCTTGGCGGCATCGTCATCGTCGAGACCCGTGCAGTTGACGAAATGGGTGTCCCGCATTCCCAACTCTCTTGCCCGCTGGTTCATGGCGTCCACGAAGGCGCTCTCCGACCCGGCGATGTGCTCCGCCATGGCGCAGGCGCAGTCGTTGGCCGAGGACACGGCGATGGATTTGAGCATATCCGACACGCGCATGGTCTCCCCGACTTTCAGGTAAATCTGACTGCCCCCCTTGGCGGCGGCGTTTTCCGAGGCGGTGACGGTATCGTTCAATGTGATTTTCCCCGCGTCCACCGCCTCCATAATCAGCAGCATGGTCATCACCTTGGTGACGCTGGCGGGGGCCAGGGGCTCGTGGGAATTGTTCTCATAGAGCACCGTTCCCGTGGTCACGTCCATGAGCACCGCGCTTTTTCCCGCCTCCGCCAGGGTGGCGGCCCCGGCCCGCAGGGGCAGCAGCCCCAGAACCAGAACCGCCGCCAAAATCCACCGCATTCGTTTCATAGCAATCCCTCCCTGTACGTTGCTGTATTCTACGCAGGAGACACGGAGAATATGCCAAGGTAGGGCGGGGGCTTGCCCCCGCCGACAGGATGCACCGGGATTTCGCCAGAGTCCTGTGTGGAAACCCACAGAGTTCCGCGTGGCGAGGGCAAGCCGCTCGACAGTGGGAGTTTTCTTTGCCATAGGGAGAATTCTATCCCCTGTATAAACAGAAAAATATCCAGAAATCCCATTGACATTGCACAAAATTGGTGATAGTATTTTGTGAAAATTAACGATTCATCTCTTTGTAATCAGGAGGTAACCCTATGGCAAAAAGCACCGTAAAGGATCTCACCGTTGGCTCACCCATGAAGCTGATCCTTTCGTTTATGCTGCCGCTGCTGTTTGGCCTGCTGTTCCAGCAGTTCTACAGCATGGTAGATACCGTGGTCGTCGGTAAATTTCTGGGGGTGGACGCCCTGGCAGGCGTGGGTTCCACCGGCTCCATCAACTTTCTGGTGCTGGGCCTGTGCAACGGCGTCTGCGCCGGCTTCGCCATTCCCGTGGCTCAGAAGTTCGGCCAGAAGGATTTTGAGGGCCTGCGGCGGTTCGTGGGCAACATGATCTGGCTGAGCATCGCCATTGCCCTCGTTGTCACCCTGGTGACCACCACCCTTTGCGCATCGATTCTGCGCTGGATGGACACCCCGGAGGAGACCTTCGCCCATGCCTACAATTACATCTGGGTGATCTTCCTGGGAATTCCTGCCACCATGCTCTATAATTTGCTGTCCGGCATCATCCGGTCTCTGGGGGATTCCAAAACCCCTCTGGTGTTTCTGATTCTGTCCAGTCTTCTGAACGTGGCGCTGGATGTGCTGTTTATTGTGGGTTTTCGTATGGGCGTTGCCGGGGCGGGCTGGGCCACTCTGCTGAGCCAGCTGATTTCGGGCCTAATGTGTCTGGGGTTCATCATCAAGCGGTTCCCCCTGCTGCACCTGAGCCGGGAGGATCTGCAATTCCGATGGGTCTACGCCCGGCATTTGCTGAATATGGGCCTGCCCATGGGCTTACAGTATTCCATCACCGCCATCGGCAGCATCCTGCTGCAAACCGCCGTCAACGGTCTGGGTGCCAACGCCATGGCGGCGGTAACGGCGGGCAGCAAGGTGTATATGCTCTGTGCCTGCCCCTATGACGCCATCGGCACCACCGCCGCCACCTACGCCGGACAGAATCTGGGCGCGGGGAAGCCGGAGCGGGTTCACGAGGGTGTCCGGGCCTGCACGGTACTGGGCGTGATCTACGCCGCGGTAATTTTCCTGGCCATGTATTTCTGGGGTGGGCAGCTGAGTCTGCTGTTCCTGGATACCAAAGACGCGGCGGCGGTTGCCGCAATCGGCGGCCTGAGCCGCCAGTTCCTGCTGACGAATCTGGCCTTCTTCGTGCCCCTGCTGTTTGTGAACCTGCTGCGCTTCACCATTCAGGGACTGGGATTTTCCGAGTTCGCGGTGTTCGCGGGGGTGTTTGAAATGGTGGCCCGTGGCGTGTTCGGCCTGTGTCTGGTGCCTTGGCTAGGCTTCCCCGCCGTGTGCTTTGCCAGCCCGGCGGCCTGGGTCATGGCGGACCTGTTCCTGTTCCCGGCCTACTATTCCTGCATGAAAAAACGGGGCTATCAATTCGAAAAGGCCCAGATTTTCCATCTGAGCCGGTCAAAAGCGTGAATACTGCCAAAGCAGGGCGGCCTGAAATCAGGCCGCCCTGTTGTTATGCGTCATTTTGAATACAGAATGAGATGAGCTTCTCCGGGTCTTTGATAAAACCACCAAAATTTTGCAACATTTATTTTCCCTATGGAAAAGAAGAAAAAGTTATGCTATACTATCAATGCAATAAGATAAATCATATATGGAGGAATGTAACAAATGCGAGGAATCCCGTCTCTCATCACGGACATCCGGAAAAATGTCTTTACCGAAGTGGCCCGCATGGCCTATGCCGGCGGCGACTACACAAACGCGGAGGATCTGCCCTATAAGATCGTCCCCGGCGACCAACCCTTGCACCGGGAATCCATCTTCCTGGAGCGCGCCATCGCCGGTGAGCGGGTGCGCCTTGCCATGGGCCTTGGCATCCGCCCCATCCAGACCCGGAGCCTGATGACCGAGGGTATGGACGCCGCCGCCGTTGCCGAGCAGTATTACGAGCCTCCTCTTGTCAATATCATCCCCTACGCCTGCCACGCCTGTCCCGAGAACCAGTACAAGGTCACCATTGGCTGCCAGAACTGCCTGGCCGCCTCCTGCCAGCAGGTCTGCCCCAAGGGTGCCATTTCCTTCGTCAACGGCCGCAGCTTCATTGACAAGGATAAGTGCATCAAGTGCGGCAAGTGTGCCAAGGCCTGCCCCTACCACGCCATCATCCATCTGGAGCGCCCCTGTCAGGCCTCCTGCGGCATGGACGCCATCGGCGCGGACGAGCACGGACGGGCTGTCATCAATCAGGACAAGTGTGTGGCCTGCGGCCAGTGTCTGGTGGCCTGCCCCTTCGGCGCCATCGTGGACAAGGGCCAGATTTTCCAGGTCATTCAGTCCATCCTCAAGGGCGACAAGGTCATTGCCATCGTGGCCCCCGCCTTCATCGGCCAGTTCAGCGGCATGGTGTCCCCAGGCAAGCTGGTGACAGCCATGAAGATGCTGGGCTTTGATTCCGTCGTTGAGGTTGCCATCGGCGCGGATATGTGCACCATCGAGGAAGCCAAGGACTTTTTGGAAAAGGTGCCTGCCGAGCAGGACTACATGGCAACCTCCTGCTGCCCGGCCTGGCACTCCATGATTGAAAAGCTGTTCCCCGGTGAAATGAATAAAATCTCCATGACCCTGACTCCCATGGTCTTCACCGCCCGGCTCATGAAAAAGGAGCACCCCGGCTGCAAGGTGGTCTTCGTTGGCCCCTGCGCCGCCAAGAAGCTGGAAGCCATCCGGGAGACCATCCGTTCCGACGTGGACTTCGTGCTGACCTTTGAGGAGCTGATGGGTATGTTCGAGGCCAAGGAAATTGATTTTGCCACCATCCCCGAGAGTGAGGGCCTGAACGAGGGCACTGGCGCGGGCCGTGGTTTCGCGGTGGCTGGCGGCGTTGCCCAGGCCGTTGCCGATCTGGTGAAGCAGGAGCACCCCGACATGGAAGTCAAGACCGCCCGGGCCGAGGGCCTGCGGGACTGCCGCAAGCTGATGACTATGGCCAAGGCGGGCAAATATAAGGGGTATCTTCTGGAGGGCATGGCCTGCCCCGGCGGCTGTGTGGCCGGCGCTGGCACCATCCTGCCCATCGACAAGGCACAGAAGTTCGTGGAAAAGTACAGCAAGGAAGCCGCTTCCGCCTCCCCGCTGGAATCCCCCTACCGCAACGCCGGCGAGCACCTGGATTAATACGGCGACTCGCCGCTTAATCATTGCAGAAGGCGATACCACCACTTC
>CAMGCA010000140.1 GCA_946011705.1 uncultured Clostridia bacterium
GCCGCCAAATTCCAATTTTCGTAACAGCTTATGGTCGAGGGGCCCAAAGGATGTACGAGGATGAACCAGAGTTCGTAACGCATTGCCCGCGGGGGCATCCCCGCCAAATTCCAATTTGTCGGCGTGCTGCGGCAATGGTTGACATACCCGCTTTCTATCTGCTATGATACGTCCAAATGATGCAAAGGAGACTGGGTTATGCCGAAAAGTACATTGATCGCGGACACCACCATGCAGGAGCGCGTTGAAATCGTGCGGCAGTGGATTCCGGAGGATGAGGCTATGGATGGCTGCGACATTGACCTGTGGGAGTTCTACGACGACTACATCAAGGGAAAAAAGGAAATCGCCCAGTGCAACGCGGCCTTTGCGGAAACGTTGGGTTTTTGACGGGAGAGGGGAGCGGCTATGGATCTTCGGGGACTGCATTATTTTTCTGTGGTGGCTGAGGAATTGAATTTTACCCGTGCCGCCCAACGGCTCAGCATGAGCCAGCCGCCGCTGAGCAATCAGATTAAGGCGCTGGAAGAGGAATTGGGTACACCCCTCTTTCTGCGGGGCGGAAGAACGCTGCAATTGACGGAAGCGGGAAAGCTTCTCTACCGCCGGGCGGCCCAGCTGCTGGATCTGGCGGAGCGAACCCGGGAAGAGGTGGGGTCCCTTGCCATGGGCTTGTCGGGTACTCTGTGCCTTGGCAGTGTGGCGGGTCTGGCCCCCTTTCTTGCCGCCCGGTGGCTGGCGGGATTCCGGGAGGAATATCCGCTGGTGCGCTTTGAAATCGTCAACGGCAGCAGCGATGACATCATCGATCAGATTCAGCGGGGTTACATCGAGCTGGGGCTGATTGCCGCGCCCTATGACGATGAGCATCTGGAGGGCATCCCGGTGGGCAGCGAGCCCTGGTGCGCGATTATGTCGGAACGGAATCCCCTGGCGGCGGAGCCGGACGCGCCCCTGCCGCTGAAGGAGCTGGCGGGCCAGCCCCTGATCGTGCCCCACCGCCGGTCCCGGGTGGACGAAATTCGCAGCTGGTTCCGCCAGGCCGGAGCGGAGCCGACCATCATCGGCGAGCATTCCAACTTTGTGGACGTGCTGGCTATGGCCCACGCCGACGTGGGTATCAGCATCTTCCCCCAGACCGCCCCGGAGACTATGCCCGGCATCGTCTGCCGCCGGATTGTGGAGCCGTCCCATCAGGCACGGTATCTGCTGGTGCGCAAGCGCAACGCCTCCATATCCGAATTGTCCCAGACCTTCCTGGATTTCGTTACCGATTGTTTGCAGGAAGAACAACTGGAACCGTAAGAATAACCCCGTCACTTGCATCAGCGAAGCGACGGGGTTTATGAATTATCCGTATTTGTCATTTGTATCCTCGCAACGATCAATGCTTGAAAGTCTCGTAGTACTCTTCCAGCATGGCCTCGATCTTCTTAACGGCCTTCATAGAAAAGCTCCTTTCGTATTTTGTGGTTCAGCGGGCGATCAATGTTTGAAGGTTTCATAGTATTCTTCCAGCATAGCCTCGATCTTCTTGACGGTCTTCATAGGGACATCTCCTTTCGGCTTGGTGTTTCGTTCTTTCTGGTATTATAATAATACAGGTATAGCGAAAAGTAAAATACTAAAAATATGGGAGATGCTATATCGTTTTGATATAGTAATGGAGTGCAAAAAAGGAGGCATCCGCTAGGATGCCTCCGAAGATGGTATGGGGTTAGGTGTTGACCGCCGCTTTGCGCTTGCGGAAGAAGCCGCCGGCCATACACACCAGCACCGCCGCGCCCGCCACAATGGCGCTGCCCAGCAGGCCGGAAACGCTGGTGCCCGCCGCGCTGTCGCTGTCTGCAAAGGCGTAATCCGGCAGGAAGGCAGTCCTTTCCTGAATGGATCCGGCCACCTCGGCTGCGCCGCTGGAAACGCCGTAGCTTTCCTCGTCCAGACCCATATTTTCGCTGTAGCCGGACTCGGCATTGCCGAACATGGACCATTCCAGACCATCGGGATTGCCGCTGGCAAACAGGCTCAGGCCGCCGCCGACGATGGCCACCACAACCGCCAGAATTACCAGTGTGGTTTTCAGGGAGTATTTGCCCGCGTCCTTGCCGGCGGCGTTCACATCCATCAGCAGCTCAGGCCGGGCCTCATAGACGAACACCAGAACGGCGGAGGTGATCAGGCCTTCCACCAGACCGATGGCCAGATGGATGGGCTGCATGATGCCCACGAAGGCGCCGAAGGGCAGCTCGGTGATGCCGGAAGCGGTGGTTTCCAGAACCACGGAGAAGGCGCCCAGCTGCAAGGTCAGCACGCATCCAAGGATGGAAGCCAGCGTGATTTTAGCCCGGGCAGCGCCCCTGGAGGCGCCGAAGAGCTTGCTCCTCATAATTGGCCTCCATAGCAAATAGTACCCCACGAAGCACCCATAGAAGGCCATATTCCAGCAGTTGGCGCCCAGAGCAAGCAATCCTCCGTCGGCGAAGAACAGGGCCTGAATGGCGAGAATCACCACCATGGACAGGAAGCCCGCCTGAGGCCCCAGCAGAGCGGTGAGCATCATGCCGCCGCACAGGTGGCCGGAGGAGCCGGTGCCGGGGATGGTGTAGTTGATCATCTGCCCGGCGAAGACCAGAGCGGAAGTCACGGCCATGGTGGGGAGCTTGGCGGTAGTTTCGTCTTTTCTGAGGGTTTTCACGGAAGCGCCAACAGTCACCGCGGAAGCGGCGTACATGGTGGCGGCAACCGCCGGAGCCAGCAACGCGTCTGCCATATGCATAGGAATGCACCTCATTTCTGTTTGATGGCCTTATTATAGCAGAGCCATATTTTTGACGGAAGCCCCCCGGGGGGATGAAATTTTGAAAATATTTTGCAAGAGATATTGCAATGCAGTACAGGCGCGATATAATTAGGGAAAGAACAATTTATCTGAGTAATACCTTCCCCGGGGGGGGAAGGTGGCCAAGCGATAGCGAGGTCGGATGAGGATCGGCGAAATGTACCGATTACGAATGCAGTTCGTAAAAAAGGTACTATTTTGAAGACTGTACCTTCTTATTCAACTGCATTTCGCGTTCTGAGGTGTCGCCGTTCCTCATCCGCCCCCTTCGGGGGCACCTTCCCCCCGGGAGAAGGCATTGGTACACTAAAGGACAATTTACTACTTTTTTGAGCAGTCCAAGTCGAGGGGCCCAAAGGATGTACGATGACCACCCAGCGTCCGTAACGCATTGTCAGCGGCCACTGGCCGCCATTCGAGGGGCCCAAAGGATGTACGATAACTACCCAGTGTTCGTAACGCATTGGCAGGCCGCCCTGCGGCCCGCATTGTCAGCGGCGGCTCGCCGCACTGAAAGGGGTCGTGATAAACCATGTTCTATTTTCCTCTGATCTGGGCCAGCCCGGTATTTTACCTGATGGCGATTTATGTTCTGGCGGCGATTCTGCCTGCCATTTTTCTCATGCGCTATGTGTATAAGCAGGACAAAATCGAGCGGGAGCCGACGCACCTGCTGGTCAGCCTCATCGGCAAGGGCATTCTGGCGGCGCTGGCGGCAATCGTTTTGGAGCTGCTGGGCCAGTCCATTCTAAACGCGCTGGTGGAACCGGAGAACCCGAATTATGTCTACCTCATGGCCTTTCTGGTGGTGGCGGCTGTGGAGGAGGGGACGAAATTCTTCTTCCTGTACCGCTGTACATGGCGTGATCCCAATTTCAATTACCGCTTTGACGCCATTCTTTATGCGGTATTCGTCTCTTTGGGCTTCGCTGCCTTTGAGAACGTGAAATATGTATTCAGCTACGGCCTGTCCGTGGCATTGCCCAGAGCAATCCTCGCGGTGCCGGGGCACATGGGCTTTGCGGTGTTCATGGGCGTTTTCTATGGAAGGGCCAAGCGCTGCCACGACTGGGGCAATGGATTTGGCTGTAAAGTGAATCTGATCCTGAGCTATCTGTTCCCCGTGTTCCTTCACGGGGTCTACGACACCTGCTGTATGCTGGGAACCAACCGCTCCACGCTGGTATTTGTGGCCTTTGTGCTGGCCATGTACCTGATCGTTTTTCGTCTCATCCGCCGGGAATCCAGAACCGATGGGCCGGTTTAGGCGGGATTTTGGCGGAGCCATGTGCGTATTCTTGACGATTTGCCATAAGAATCCGGCCTGATTGGGTGCCGGAAATGTGAAAATCGGGGAAACAAAAATTCCCTATTGTAAAAAATGTCAGATTGTGTTATAGTATTGCCGAGAACAATGGCGTTCCCAGTTGGACAAGTGCGTCCAATTTGGGGACGTCATATTTTTTTCATCCCCGCGGCCCGGACGGCAGCTCTGGCACGCGGGAGAGAAATCCGAGAGGAGAAGAAGATATGGATAATTTCACCGAACGCACGTCTCCCGCCGGACTGTATGACCCACGGTTCGAGCACGACAACTGCGGCATCGGCGCGGTGGTGGACATCAAGGGCCGAAAGAGCCACAAGACCCTTGACGACGCCCTGCAGATTGTGGAGCACCTGGAACACCGGGCCGGTAAGGACGCCGAGGGCAAGACCGGCGATGGTGTGGGCATTCTGCTCCAGATCGGACACAAATTCTTCACCAAAGCGGCGGCACAGGCCGGGATCCCCCTTGGAAATGAGCGGGAGTACGGCATCGGCATGTTCTTCTTCCCCCAGGAGGAACTGCTCCGCAATCAGGCGAAGAAGCTGTTCGAGATCATCTGCAAGAAGGAAGGCCTGCCCTTCCTGGGCTGGCGGGAGGTACCCACCTGCCCCGATGTGCTGGGCCACAAGGCCAGAGACTGTATGCCCAGCATCTGGCAGGGCTTTGTTGGCAAGCCTCAGCGGATGAAGGCCGGCATCGACTTTGACCGCAAGCTCTACGTTGCCCGCCGGGTCTTTGAGCAGTCCAATCAGGAGACCTACGTTTGCAGCCTGTCCAGCCGCACCATTGTCTATAAGGGTATGTTTCTGGTGAAGGAGCTGCGGCTGTTCTACCCCGATTTGCAGGACGAGGACTATGAGTCTGCCATCGGCATGGTGCACAGCCGGTTCTCCACCAACACCTCCCCCAGCTGGAACCGTGCCCACCCCAACCGCTACATCCTCCACAACGGCGAAATCAACACCATCCGGGGTAACGTGGATACCATGCTGGCCCGTGAGGAGACCATCAGCAGTAAGTACCTGAAAGATGACATGACCAAGGTACTGCCCATTGTCAACCAGGGCGGCTCTGACTCCGCTATGCTGGATAACACTTTGGAGTTCCTGCTGATGAACGGCATGGAGCTGCCGCTGGCGGTGATGGTCACCATCCCCGAGCCTTGGAGCAACAACAAGAGCATGGATCCCAAGAAGCGGGATTTCTACCAGTACTACGCCACCATGCTGGAGCCTTGGGACGGCCCCGCCTCCATTTTGTTCAGCGATGGCGACGTCATGGGCGCGGTGCTGGACCGCAACGGCCTGCGTCCCAGCCGCTACTATATCACCAAGGACGGACGGCTGATCCTGTCCAGTGAGGTGGGCGTGCTGGATATTCCCGCCGAGGATATTGAACGCAAGGACCGCCTGCGCCCCGGCAAGATGCTGCTGGTGGACACCGTAAAGGGCGAACTGGTGGACGATGAGGCGCTCAAGGCCGACTATGCC
>CAMGCA010000141.1 GCA_946011705.1 uncultured Clostridia bacterium
GGAGGAGCGGGCCCAGTGCTATGCTCAGGTGGAGGAGCTGAAGGAAGCCGGAAAGCTGTTCGCACCCGACACCTTCGAGCCTATGGCGGGGAAGCTCAAGCAGAAGACCGCAGGCGTTGTCAAGGCCCTGTGCTTGCACATCGCCCACACCTGCAACCTGAACTGCGCCTACTGCTTCGCCAGTCAGGGCAAGTACCACGGCGAGCGGGCCATCATGTCCTTCGAGGTGGGCAAGCGGGCGCTGGATTTCCTGATTGAGAACTCCGGCACCCGGCGAAATCTGGAGGTGGATTTCTTTGGCGGGGAGCCGCTGATGAACTTCCAAGTGGTGAAGGATTTAGTCGCCTACGCCCGGAGCATTGAGAAGGAGAAGGGAAAAAACTTCCGCTTCACCCTGACCACCAACGGCGTGCTGGTGGACGATGACGTGATTGAATGGGCCAACCGGGAGTGCAGCAACGTGGTGCTGAGCCTGGACGGCCGGAAGGAAGTCCACGACCGGTTTCGGGTGGACTACGCCGGGAATGGCAGCTGGGAAAAGATCGTGCCCAAGTTCCAGAGGTTCGTGGAGGCCCGGGGCGGCAAGGACTACTATATGCGGGGCACCTTCACCCACCACAACCCCGACTTCCTCAAGGACATTCAGCAGATGCTTTCCCTGGGCTTCACCGAGCTGAGCATGGAGCCGGTGGTCTGCGCCGCCGGTGACCCTTCCGCTCTGACCGAAGAAGACCTGCCCATTGTCATGGAGCAGTATGAAAAGCTGGCCGAACTGATGCTGGAGCGGGACAAGGAGGGCAAGCCCTTCACCTTCTACCACTACATGATCGACCTTACCGGCGGCCCCTGCATTTACAAGCGGATTTCCGGCTGCGGCAGCGGCACCGAGTACATGGCGGTGACCCCCTGGGGCGATCTTTACCCCTGCCACCAGTTCGTGGGCGAGGAGCGGTTCAAGCTGGGCAATATCTGGGACGGGGTGACCAACACCGAGGTGCAGGGGGAGTTTGCCGCCTGCAATGTCTATGCCCACCCCGAGTGCCGGGACTGCTGGGCGCGGCTCTACTGCTCCGGCGGCTGCGCGGCCAACGCCTACCACGCTACCGGCTCCGTCACCGGCGTTTATGAGCAGGGCTGCAAGCTGTTCCGCAAGCGCATGGAGTGCGCCATTATGGTTGCCATCCATCGGGCGCTGGGGGAGTAAATGGACACGCCCATCTGCGATTTAGTTCGGAAATATGCGGAAAGCGAAGCAATTCGCCTGCATATGCCGGGGCATAAGGGGAAGAACCAGCTTGGCGTAGAAAGCATGGATATTACGGAAATTGACGGGGCGGACAGCCAGTACGAGGCCGACGGCATCATCCGGCAAAGTGAGGAGAATGCAAGCGAACTGTTCGGCTGCCCCACGTTTTACTCCACGGAAGGGTCGTCCCAGTGCATCCGGGCCATGCTGTATCTGGCAATGCTCCACGCGAAGGAGCGGGGAAAACGGCCCCTGATTGCCGCCGGGCGCAATGCCCACAAGACCTTCCTCACCGGGGCCGCGCTGCTGGATCTGGACGTAAAGTGGCTGTACCCGAAAGGGGCTGGCTCCTATCTGTCCTGCGACCTGACTGTGGAGGACGTGGAAGCGGTGCTGGAAGCGGAGAAACCCACAGCTGTGTATCTGACCAGCCCGGATTATCTGGGAAATGTGGCAGATATAGCCGGAATCGCCGAGGCTTGCCACAGCCACGGTGCACTGCTGCTGGTGGACAATGCCCACGGGGCGTACCTGAAATTTCTGCGGCCCTCCCGGCATCCCATGGACTTGGGAGCAGACCTGTGCTGTGACTCTGCCCACAAGACATTGCCGGTGCTCACCGGCGGCGCATATCTGCATGGTACGGAAAAATTTCGGGACTGGGCGAAAAATGCTCTGGCTCTGTTTGGCTCCACCAGCCCGTCCTACCTGATTTTGCAGTCGCTGGACGGGGCAAATCCTTACCTTGCGTCATTGACGGACAGATTGAAGGAATTTGTCCCCTATGTAGAATCAGTCAAGGAAAAACTGTCGGCCCGGGGCTATGCTCTCCATGGTCAGGAGCCGCTGAAAATCACTATTTCTGCCAAGTCCAATGGTTATACCGGGCAGGAACTGGCGGAAATTCTGTTAAACTGTCACATTGTCAGCGAATTTTCCGACCCGGATTTTCTGGTGCTGATGCTCACGCCGGAGAACAGCCCCCGGGAACTGGATGCGCTGGCGAAGGCCCTGCTGTCCGTCCCGGAAAAAGCGCCAATTCCGGGGCAGCCGCCCCGGTTTCAGCCGGGACAGCGAGTGTGCTCCCCCAGGGACGCCATGCTTTCCCCGATGGAAACACTTCCCGTGGCGGAAAGCGAAGGCCGCGTACTGGCGGCGGCCACGGTAGGCTGCCCCCCGGCGGTGCCCATCGTGGTCAGCGGGGAACGAATAGACGCCCACGCAATCGATTGCTTCCGCTATTACGGCATCACCCATTGCAGCGTTATGAAATAGCATCAGCCCGGACGGACAGTCCGGGCTGTTCAGCGTGTCAAAAACGTGTGTGTCATGCCGAGGGAGCATAGCGACCGTGGGAATCCGTTCCCTCAGATAGGCCTGTTTTTCTGAGAACTGGACAAATTTGGAGAACGGATTGCCACGCCAGCGTGCGCACTGGCATGGGATTTGTCAACAAAGCACAGATAGACGCTCTGGCAGATGCAAACAGCTTTTCCAAAGTCGTTGCCTATCATTCCCCGGAGATTCCATCCGAGGCAGTCTAGGCACACTGAGAAAAGTGTGTCATTGCGAACCAGTGACCGATGTCACTGGTGTGGCAATCCGTTCTCCTTCTTGACAGTTTCATCATTCCGCTGTGTAAAGAGATGCGGATTGCCACACCAGCGTGCGCGCTGGTTCGCAATGACATGGAGGCATTATGCCGCCTGCCGGAGCTGCTCCCGTACGATGTTGGAAAGTCTCGCGATGAACTCCCCGTTGGTGGGCTTGCCCCGGTCGGGGCTGACGGTGTTGCCGAAGAAGCCGCACAGGATATCCATGTCGCCCCGGGTCCAGGTCACCTCGATGAGATGCCGGATACCCCGCTCCACCCGGGAGGCGGTGGTGTCGAACTTTGCGGCGATCTGGGGGTACAGCCCGAAGGTGATGTTGTTGATGTAGTACCGGTTCTCCACCGCCATCAGCACCGCCTCCACCACATAGGGGTGGCCAACCAGATGGTCCGGGGTGCCCATTTCCAGCAGAATCCGGCGCACCAGATACTCCGGGTCCTGTCCCATGGGTTTTGAGTTCGTCATCAGCTGCCGCAGGGCCTGCTTTGCCTGCTCCTGTTCCGTGGGTGTCTGGGCGGTGCACAGCCGCATGAGGGCGTCAACCTGCAATTCCAAATTACGCATTTTCAGTTCCTCCTGTAAAAATGAATTGTACCCGTTTTGTTGGACTGTTTCTGTGGTAACATTTTGTAACAGACAGAAGCATCCGACAAAAGCTGACAGAATAGTTGACTTTAGTATGCAAATATGCTATTATTCAGGTGTACTAAACCGGAAACAGCAGGAAAAGAATACTAAAGTAACTTTCTAAATGGATCATATCACGACATAAGTAACCTGTCAACCCAAAATAGACTACTTTAGTAATCTTCTGCGAATTGCACAAAGATTAGGGGGAGCTTTTGTGTTTTTTGATCGATTTCAGGCGCTGTGTGACAGAAAAGGCGTCAGCGTCTACCGGGCCTGCACGGACATCGGCCTGAACCGCAGCGCGGTGGCCAAATGGAAGGCCGGTGGGAAGCCCAACGGCAATACCGCCGGAAAATTGGCAGCCTACCTGGGCGTCACCACGGACTACCTGCTCACCGGGCAGGAGGAACCGAAGCCCAGAGTCACAGACGATGATATCAAATTCGCCCTCTTCGGCGGCGATGGGGAGATTACCGACGCCATGTACGAGGAAGTAAAACAGTTTGCCGCCTTTGTCCGTCAGCGGGAGGCGGAAAAGAAGGAGTAACCATGGAAATCCCTGTTCTGTATGGCCTCGCGCAGCAACAGAATATTCCTGTCTACCGGTTTCCCCTGCCGAAAACCGGCTCTATGTCCCTGATGGATGAGCAGGGCCGCTGCTGCATCGGCATGGATGAGGGGGTGCGGGACGGCGGCGCGCAGGAGCGGGTGCATCTGAGCCACGAGCTGGGCCACTGCGTCACCGGCAGCTTCTACAACCGCTACGCCGCCGTGGACTGCCGCCAGCGCCACGAGAATCAGGCCAACCGCTGGGCGATTCAGACCCTGATCCCGGTGGATGATCTGGATGAGGCGGTGGCGGAGGGCTGCACGGAGGTCTGGGAGCTGGCGGAGCGGTTCGGGGTCACTGAGGACTTCATGCGCAAGGCTGTCTGTTTGTACGTCCACGGCAATCTGGCCACGGAGCTGTACTTTTAGCATGGTGACAGAACTGCTCTTGACATTATTCGCCAGTTTCAGTATAATATCGGCAACGCCAAGCAAATACGTCTTCGGGGGGCCGGATGTATCCGGCTGAGAGTGAGCCTGCTGGCTCTGACCCGTGAACCTGATACGGCCAGTACCGTCGGAGGGAAAGATCAGAATACCGAAAAGGTATCGCATTGCATCCTGAGACGGATTTGCAATGCGATTTTTCTTTTTTGGAGGTATTCTTATGAACAATTCCCATCGTAAGGTGCGGATGCTGACCGAGGGCGCCCTGTGCATTGCGCTGGCGGAAATCCTCAGCTTCCTGCCCCTGTACAAAATGCCCTGGGGCGGCTCCGTGGATCTTGCCATGCTGCCCATCATCCTGTTCTGCGTCCGCTGGGGCTTTGGCCCGGGCATGGTGGCGGCTTTCGCCCACGCCGTGTTCCAGCCCCTGTTTGAGGGCGGCATCGCCATCGGCTGGCAGAGCATCATCGGCGACTTCATCCTGGCCTACACCGTGCTGGGCCTCGCGGGCCTGTTCAAGGGCAAGTTCGTGCCCGCAACCATCGTGGCCTGCGTTGCCCGGTTCCTTGTCCACTATGTGGTGGGCGCCACCATCTGGGCCGAATATATGCCCGAGACCTTCTTCAACATGACCATGACCACCCCCTGGTTCTATTCCGCCCTGTATAACGGCGCGTATATGCTGCCGGACATGGTGATCCTGCTGGTCATCGGCGTGATTCTCATGAAGACCCCCGCGAAAAAGTACGTCACCGGCCAGGATCTGGCCTGAAATGCCCAAAAAAGTATCTCCCGCCGGGACGAACCCGGCGGGAGATTTTTGGCTTATTTACCCATTCTGTGCCGTAATATGGGATTGGCTACCTGCCGTCCTTGAGAAGGTCAGCTAACGTGATATCCTCAAAGAAATCATCGATCATCTTGTCGAGCCTGTCCCACATGGGCTTGGCTTCGCAGCACTGGGTTCGGGAGCAGGCGGCGGCGCCCTGGCTGGTGCAGGACACGGCGGCAAGGCCCCCTTCTGTCAGCTTGAGGATGCTGCCGATGGTGTACTCCTCCGGCTTCCGGTTCAGGCGGTAGCCGCCGCCCTTGCCGCGCACCGCTGCCACGACGCCTGCCTGCGGAAGGGGGGCCTGAAGGGAAGCGCGCTAGTTGGGGGTGAAGCCC
>CAMGCA010000142.1 GCA_946011705.1 uncultured Clostridia bacterium
ACATCACCGGCCCCATGACCGGCGCGTCCGCCCCTTCCACCGGACGTTACATGGTGGTCACCAAGTCTCCTCTGACCGGCATGATCGCCTGCTCCAACTCCGGCGGCATCTGGGGTGCCAAGCTCAAGTACGCCGGCTGGGACGCCATCATCGTGGAGGGCGAGGCCCCCGAGTGGACCTACATCAACATCGTCGATGACAAGATCGAGCTGCTGGATGCCCGGGAGTATGTGGGCGTCATGAGCAAAGCCATGGACGAAAAGCTGAAGGAAAAGCACGGTGCGGACGCTTCCGTTCTGAACATCGGCCCTGCCGGTGAGAAGAAGGTGCTGCTGGCTGCCATCATGAACGACAAGGATCGTGCCGCAGGCCGCAGCGGTGTCGGCGCGGTCATGGGCAGCAAGAAGCTGAAGGCCATCGTGGTCAAGGCCACCCGCAAATCTCTGGACAACATCGCCGACGTGGACGCTTTGAAGGTCGCCGCCAAGAACGCCATGGACGTGCTGAAGGCAAACCCCGTCACCGGCGCGGGCCTGCGTCAGCTGGGCACCGCAGTTCTCGTGAACATCATCAACAACATCGGCGCTTTCCCCACCAAGAACTGGCAGGAGAGCTACTACGATAAGGGTGAAGACATCTCCGGTGAGGCTCTGGCCGAGAAGTATCTGGTGAAGCCCAGCGCCTGCCACCGCTGCCCCATCGCCTGCGGTCGTGTGGTCAACGTCAACGGCAAGATTGTGGGCGGCCCTGAGTATGAGCCCCTGTGGGCCTACGGCGGCAACTGCGGCAACAGCGATCTGAATGTCATTGACGAGTGCAATATGCTCTGCAACGAGTATGGTCTGGACGCCATTTCCGTGCCCTGCACCATCGCCGCCGCCATGGAGCTGTACCAGAGAGGCTACATCAAGGAAGAGGAGTGCGCCGGTGTGCCGCTGGAGTGGGGCTCCACCAAGGCTCTGGTTGAGTGGACCAAGCGCATGGGCAATCCCGAAACCGAGCTGGATTGGCTCATGAGCTCCGGCTCCGCCCGGCTGTGCGAGCAATACTGGCCCCCCGATATTTCCATGCGCGTCAAGCAGCAGGAGATGCCAGCCTACGATGCCCGTGCCATTCAGGGCATCGGCATCACCTACGCCACCTCCAACCGGGGCGGCTGCCATGTCCGGGGCTACATGATCTCCCCCGAGGTTCTGGGCCTGCCCCAGCAGCTGGACCGCACCGTCACCACCGACAAGGCCGCCTGGGCCAAGACCTTCCAGGATCTCACCGCCGTCATCGACTCCATGGGCCACTGCCTGTTCACCTCCTTCGCCATGGGTGCCAAGGAGTACACCGATCTGCTGAACGCCGCCACCGGCACCAACTGGACCATCGAGCAGGTTCTGGAAATCGGCGATCGGATCTACAACATCGAGAGAATGTTCAACAAGGCCGCCGGCATGAAGCCCGAGGATGACCGTCTGCCCAAGCGTCTGCTGGAAGAGCCCGTTGTGAACGGCCCCTCCACCGGCATGACCTCTCAGCTGCCTCTGACCCTGCCTCAGTATTACGAGGCCCGCGGCTGGGTCAACGCCTTCCCCACCGACGAGACCCTGAAGAAGCTGGGTCTGGACGAATGCATCGGGCGGTAAGACCGCCAAAGTGTTCCCCTTCGTTTCCGGCACGGCGATTCCAATTCTGCTTGACAAAAGTGACAATTTAACCGTATGATACGCAAGGGGAGGGGCTTGTCCCCTCCCCTATTGCGGCGAGTCGCCGCTGACAATGCGTTACGAACACTGTTGGTCATCATACATCTTTAGGGTCCCTCGACCGGCAGCGCTCATTATGTGAGAAAAGGGATGAGTACCATGATTGAAGTTCGTGTCTTTGCAACTCTGCGTCAGGGACGGGATAAGGTCACCATGCTGTCCCCCGAGGGTATCACCTGTGCCGGGGATATTCTGGCGCTGATGAACATTCCCAGGGAGGAAGTGTCCATCCTGCTGATCAACGGCTTCCATCAGAAACCCGAAACCCCTGTAAAGGATGGCGATATCGTCGCATTGTTCCCGCCGGTGGGAGGCGGCTGAGCCTATGAATCCCAGATATGAACGGAATATCCCGGCGCTGTCCGAAGCGGAGTGTGAGATTCTTCAGCGGAAACAGGTTCTTGTTGTGGGCTGCGGGGGCCTCGGCGGACATCTCATCGATATGCTGGCCAGAATCGGCGTAGGCGCGCTGCGGGTTGTGGATGGAGACGTATTTGAACCCTCCAATCTGAACCGGCAGCTTCTGAGCGAGGTGCCGCTGCTGGGTGTCAGCAAGGCAAGGGCCGCCGCCGCAAGAGTAAGCCGTGTCAACCCGGAAATATCCGCGGAAGCTGTGGACACCTTTCTGACGGAAAAGAACGCGCGCGGACTGCTGCTGTCCTGCGACGTGGTTCTGGACGGCCTGGACAATATCGAAAGCCGCCGGATTCTGGCGGAAGAATGCCAGCGGGCGGGAATTCCCTACATCTATGGCGCAGTCAACGGCTGGGTGGCCCAGGCGGCGATTTCCATGCCGGGAGATCATCTGGTGCAGAGGCTGTACCCCGAGGGCGCCGTTCTGAAAAACAAGAGCGTTCTCAGCTTTACCCCCGCCCTGTGCGCGTCCATGCAGGTTGCCCTGTGCGTCAAGCTGCTGACAGGCCGTCCGGTGGAAACCGGGAAACTATACTATTTTGATTTGCTGAATCAGGAATTTGAATCCATTCCCATGGCATAGCCGGAAAGAAGGTGCCCTCGTGGATGCAGAGGTACATCCCGTTGTAACCACTCACCTGACGCGAACCAATACGGTCTGCGATGAACAGCTCACCGCCATGCTGCATCTGGTGGAGGAGACCGGCTCTGTTCCGGAAGCCCGTCGGCGGCTGGGCGTCTCCCTTCCCTCTGGATGGTATCTGCTGGCCCAGGCGGAGGATGCCCTGGGTTTTCCCCTGCTGCGGCATCTTCCGGGCAGGAGTGTTTTAACTGAGAAAGGCTGAAAACTGATGGACGCGTTGGATGGATTTCGGGCGGCTGTTCAGGCAAGCGCGGATTGTCTGTTCAAATCCTTCCCATGGGAAACAAACGGGGAATGGTAAGCGTTATTTCTCGTGGCGGAGGATACCATAGTCTTCATACACCTACAAAAGCGGGGCACCTCGGCGTGAGGTGCCCCAAATTCATTATGTCTCCCCGACGCCCGGGACTATGTTAGCCCCAGGGGTTCTCGGTGGGGACTTCGGCTGGTTATAGGCGATATCGGAAACACCGAAGTACTTGAGCACCTCGAACATCAGGTCTCCTTGATGTAGCAGGGTGCTGTTTCATGGTAAATTTTGTTCCCGTAATCCTCTATACCGTACTTCCCGTATGCGTATGGGTATGCCCTTCCATGTCCTTGTGGGAATGCCCGTGGGCGCTCTCGTCTTCGCCGTGGATGTGGGTATGCGCATGGGTGTGGATATGCTCGTGGGTGTGAACCACGCCATCATGACAGTGGGCGTGGGTATGGACATGGCTGTGGGGATGGGTGTGCTGCAGGCAGACGGTATCTTTGACCATCAGCCAGGTGGCTGCCGCCATAACGGCAAGCCCCAGGTAGAAGGAAAACGCAGGCCGTTCCCCCAGAATCAGCATACTGAGGGCCACGCCGATAAATGGAGCAACCGCGTAATAGGCGCTGGTCTTGGCGGCGCCCAGCTCCTTCTGCGCCCTGATGTAAAAATTGATGCTCAGCCCGTAGGCCACAAAGCCCAGCCCAAGGGAAGCGGCAATCCACGCGATGCCCGGCAGGCTTTCCCCAACGCACAGGGCGATCATCAGGCTCCCAAGGCCGGAGAAAATTCCCTTGATTGTGGTGATCTGCACAGAGCTTTTGGAGCTGATCATCCGGGTACAGTTATTCTCAAAGCCACAGCAAATGCACGCCCCCTAGAAGAGCAGGGACCCGCGGGTGAATTGAAACGCACCCTCCCCCTCAAAAGAAAGCAGGATACTGGCCAGCGTCACCAGAATAATCGCCGCCCACAGCCTTCTGGACAGCACCTCCCGGAATACCAGCAGGGCAATCAGGGAAGTTGCCACAATTTCAAAGTTATTCAGCAGAGACGCGTTGGCGGAACCGGTATACTTGAGGCCGAACATCAGCAGAATCGGAGCGGCAATATCCAGTGCGATCATAGAAATCGTATAGGGAAGCTCCCGGCGGGTCAGCGGATTCTCCGCCTTCTTTCCGAGGGTAAGCAGCTGCAATCCCAGCCCCGCGCCGAGGTACAAAAGTGCGGCCATCATGGTGGGCGAAATGTGGCGCAGCAGCAGCTTGGACAGCGGAAGGTTGATGGCGTACAGCGCCGCGGCCAGAATGGCGCAGGTAATGGCTGTTCGCTTCGCCGTCATTGTGAAAACACCTCCATGCAGGAGAATCATACCCTGTCAGCAGACAGGCGCAGTACCGCAATTTCATCCGGATAAAAATTGGAGTGGCGCCGCTGACGCTGCGCCACTCCGCTTCAAAATATTCCTACATCGTATCGGAGGTCAGTTTGCGCTCCGTCAGCAATTACTTGACAATGTTCATGGTCACATTGGCGGTGCTGGCGGGTTCGGGAACGTCGGCGTTGTCAACAACCACGGTGCCGGCAACGATGTCAGCCAGCATAGCCTCGTAGTCAGCAACGGTCCAGCCTTCCAGAGACCAGGTAGCGGTGGGCAGGCCCACAGCGCCCTCGGCAGCACCCAGAGTGATGGAGGCGCTGCCGTCACCGATGAAGGCGTTCCAGCTGTCCTCGGTCTCAGCAGCCTTCAGAGCCTGCTGAGCAGCCTCGCCGATACCCTTCATAGCGGAGGTGATAACGGTGGGAGAGTCGAAGGACTGGTCAACGTCAACGCCGATGACAGCGCAGTCCTCAGCGGAAGCGGCAGCGGCGATGGACTGGAACATGGAGCCGCCGCAGGCGAAGATGACCTCAGTACCATTGGTGTACCAGCCGGCAGCCATGGTCTGCAGATCGTTGGAGGCCTGGAAGGAAGAGCCATACAGCCAGGAGTAGTTCATATCGACCTTCACGCCCAGCTTGGCAGCAGCAGCGTCAGCGCCCTGCACGAAGCCGTAGCCGTAACGGTTACAGGCAGCGTTGGTACCGCCGCCGCCGCCGCAGAAGCCCAGCTTGGTGTAGCCGTCCATAACAGCGGCGTAACCGGCCAGGTAGCCGCACTGCTCCTCACGGAAGCAGATACCGGCAACGTTGTTCTTGCCCAGCGCCCAGCCATCGATGAAGACGAACTTGACGTCGGGGAACTCAGCGGCAGCCTTTTCCAGAGCCGCGCCCTGCATAAAGCCTGCGCAGACGATGACCTCAGCGCCGTTGTCGGCAGCCAGCTTCATGGCATCGTAACGGTCGTCGTCGGTAGCCTGATCGCCGCCGGCGGGCTGATAGTACTTGTAGGACTTGCCGGCGCTGGCAGCGTACAGCTTCACGCCGTCGAAGGTGCCCTGGTTGAAGGACTTGTCCTTCAGCTGGCCCACGTCGGTGACGAAAGCGACCTGATACTTGCCGTCGGCAGAGGAGAACTCGTCGGGGATGGCGTCACCGGAAGCGGCAGCGGCGGCAGCCAGGCTGGCAGCGGCTGCG
>CAMGCA010000143.1 GCA_946011705.1 uncultured Clostridia bacterium
TTGATTTTTAATAAGAATTTTTGCAATTTGAAGTTTTTTATTGAGAATCAGTATCATGAAATGTTCAAAAACAGTAAAAGAGAGGTTCGGCGCTTTTTGCGGTTTTCGACTATGCTGTAATCCGGACGATAAGAAAGACTTAAGAATTGCCGGCATCGACTTTCCCATTTTCCCGTGCTATGATGTAAAAAAGGAAAGAAGGTGCCTGTATGCAGAAGATACTCCTGCTGGAAGATGATATCACGCTGGGCAGTGGCATTCGTCTAGCGCTGCAAAGCCCGTCCGTACAGATTGCCCTGTGCCGCACGCTGGCACAGGCACAGAATGCGGTTGCGGATAACAGCTATGACCTGCTGATTCTGGATATCAATCTGCCCGACGGCAGCGGTCTGAAACTATTGGAACAGGTTCGGAAAACAAGCCATGTCCCTGTGATTTTACTGACCGCCAACGATCTGGAAATGGATGTTGTCACAGGCTTGGAATCCGGGGCGGACGATTACATCACAAAGCCCTTTTCTCTGGCAATTCTCCGGGCAAGGGTCAACGCCCAGCTGCGCCGGGGAATGTCCACGAAAGCATCCTGTATTGAGATTGACAGGTTCCAGTTTGACTTTGACCGGATGGAGTTCCGCAAGGATGGTCAGAGCATGGAACTGAGCAAGACGGAACAGAAGCTGCTGCGAATCCTCATAGAAAACCGGGGGCAAACCCTGTCCCGTGGAGTGCTGGTGGACAGAATTTGGACGGACGGCGCAGAATTCGTGGACGAAAATGCCCTGTCCGTCACCGTCAAGCGGCTGCGGGATAAACTGGAAGATACGCCTTCCAGCCCACAATATTTGAAAACGGTATACGGCATCGGCTATACCTGGGCGGTGAAGTGATAGCTCAACAGCAACCGCCTCGACATTCTCCGCTATCCTGTGCAGCGGTCAACGGACAGTTCCGGTTTCCGTGCCATGATCCGTTTCGGTGTGAACCGCCTGAGCCGTTACGTCAAAGCCTGCAAATCGGTTTTCTTGATCACAATCCGTTACTTCTGCTTTTTTACTCATAATCAAAGGACCGTAGGAATGCCTTTGCCCGGGCGGTGGTGGGGCTTGCGAAAAAGGCCTTGGGATCACTGCTTTCCTCAACAATCTCCCCATTCTCAAGGAACAGAATTCGGTCGGCAATGGCCCGGGCGAAGTTCATTTCGTGGGTGACGATGACCATGGTGCTGCCCGCTTTGGCAAGGGACAGAACCACATCCAGTACTTCCCGAACCATTTCCGGGTCCAGGGCGGCGGTGATTTCATCCAGCAGCAGAATCTCCGGGTGCATACACAGGGCCCGGACAATGGCCACCCGCTGCTTCTGCCCACCGGACAGCTGCCGGGGGTAGTCGTCCCTCCGGTCGGCAAGACCCACCTTTTGCAATAGCTCCAGCGCCTCCGCCTCCACCTGAGAGCGGGGGCGTTTTTGTACCTTCATGGGCGCCAGCAGGATGTTTTCCAGAATGGTTTTGTGGGGGAACAGCTCATAGCTCTGGAACACCATGCCGATTTTCTGCCGCATCTTCGTGATGGACTTATTTTCCCGCAGAACCGGCTCCCCATCCAGCAGAATCTCGCCGCCCTGAATGGGTTCCAGACCGTTCAGGCAGCGAAGCAGGGTGCTCTTTCCGCAGCCGGAGGGGCCGATGATGACCACCACCTCCCCCTTGTGGACGTCCAGGTTAAAATCCTCAAAAATCACATGGTCTGCGAAGGTTTTCTTCAGATGCCGCAGGCTTAACAGTACATTCTCCAAAGCTATGACCACCTTTTCTCTAAGTGCCCCGCCAGACGGCTGATGGGCCAGCAAATCAGGAAATACAGCAAAAATACCACCGCGAAAATACCGAAGGCGGCGTTGGGGGAAGTGCGCCGGTTGGCCTCAATGATCTGCTGAGCAACCTTCAGAATCTCCACAATGCCGATCATCATCACCAGGCTGGTGGTTTTGATCATCCGGGTAATCAGGTTGATGGACAGCGGAATCAGGCGGCGTACAGTCTGAGGCAGAATCACATAGCCATAGACCTGCAAGGGGTTCATGCCCAGAGCCTGGGCGCTTTCGTGCTGGATGGCAGGGATGCTTTGCAGCGCGCCCCGCACCAGATCGCCCATTTCCGCCGTACCCCAGAAGCTGAACACAATGATCGCCGCCGTCTCCGCTTCCAGATTCCAGCCGAAGACCCGTGTGGTGCCGAAATACACCACAAACAGCAGCACCATCTGGGGCATAATGCGGACGATTTCCAGATAGATGCGGAAAATCACCTTCAAAACCTTACTTTTGGAGGTCATCAGCATACCCATAACAATGCCCAGCACAATGCTGATGGCGACAGAAATCAGGCTGATGCGCACCGCCACCCACAGGCCGCCCAGCAGCCGCAGAAAATTCGTGCCCTTGAACAGCACATCAATTCCCAAACTCTGCATAGCGAAGCCTCCTTTCGAGCCAGCTTCCCAGAATCGACACAGGAAGCAGCATAATGAGGTAAAAAATCACCAGCAGCGTCAGGCACTCGATGGTTTTGGCGTACATTCCGATCAGATCCTTGGCGGTGAACATGAGATCCATCAGGCTGATGGTGGAAAACACGCTGGTTTCTTTCAGCAGAAAAATCAAATTCGCCAGCAGGCCGGGAACGCTGGAACTTACCGCCTGGGGCAGAATAACGTAGCCGAACACCTGAGCCGGGTTCATGCCAAGGCTTTGGGCGCTTTCCGTCTGGATGGGGGCGATATTTTCCAGTCCGCTGCGGAAGGTCTCCGCCATGTAGGCTCCGCCCAGCAGGCCCAGTCCCAGACTGCCGCAAAGCGCCGCCGAAATGCGGATGCCCACCTTTGGCAGGGCGAAATAGATGAAAAACAGCTGCACCAGCAGTGGTGTGTTGCGAAACAGTTCAATGTAGGCGCCGACAATCCGGCGCAAAACCGGGATTTTCAGATGCACCACCACCGCGCAGGCAATTCCCAGCACCAGCGCCAGCGCCACGCCCTGCCAGCCGATTTTGAGCGTGAGCAGCAGAGCATCCCAGAATCTGGGCAGGTAAGCTTTCATAACCGCAAAATCCATAAGTCCGCCTTACTTTCTGTGATCGATCTTCCGGGCAGCCAGATTGCCCAGGCCCTGCAGCAAAACGTCCCCGCTGTCCGGCCGTTCCAGCAGGTTCATACATCGCACCAGCGTACTTTTGCCTGCGCCGGACAGGCCGATGACGCCGAAAATCTCCCCCTTGCCGATGGACAGAGACACGCCCTTCAGCGCTTCCACGCTGCCGTTTTTCGCGGAGAAGGTTTTGTGCAGATTCTGGATTTCCAGATAGGCCATATTCTCACCCCATATTCTGTGTAGCAAAGGTTGGCCGCCGCATCTCTCAGAAAACCACTTGTTTGTTAATCTTCGAAGGGAACAACGGCTCCGTCGGAGGTGTCAATTATGAACTGCTTGATTTCGTCGGACGTGAGTACCTTAGCAAGGGCCTGAATGCCCTCGTTATTCTCGTTGCCTTCCTTCACCACCAGCACGTTCACATAGGTCTTGGCGGCGGTAGAGGCGCTGGTTTCGTAGGCGACGGCATCATGGGCAACGGAGAAGCCCGCTTCCAGCGCGTAGTTGCCGTTAAGCACCACGAAGGCCACCTCATCCTTGACACGGGAAACCTGCGCTGCTTCCAGCTCCTGAATCTTCACGTTGTGGGGGTTCTCCACGATGTCCTTGATGGTTGCGGTCAGGCCCGCGCCGTCGGCAAGCTTAATGATGCCGTTGTCCTGCAGCAGAAGCAGCGCACGGGCTTCGTTGGTGGTGTCGTTAGGCACCGCAATCACATCGCCGTCGGCAATGTCGCTGAGGGAAGCCTTGGTGCCCGGATAGATGCCGAAGGGCTCATAGTGGATGCCCGCTACGGACACCAAATGAGTGCCCTTTTCCGCGTTAAAGTTGTCAAGGTAAGGAACGTGCTGGAAGTAGTTGGTGTCAATTTCACCGCTGTCCACCACCAGATTGGGCTGCACATAGTCTTCAAACTCGGTGACCTTCAGCGTCCAGCCTTCCTTGGCAAGAATTTTGGCGGCTTCGGCAAGAATTTCCGCATGGGGCGTGGGAGAGGCGGCTACGGTGATGGTGCCCTTCTCCTCGACAGTCGCGGGAGCTTCCGCAGCGGTGGCGACCACGCCGCCCTCAACTACCAGGGTGTCCTCATAGTCCTTGCCGTAGGTATCCAGCAGGGTTGCCTCATAGTCGGCGTGGAAGAAGTTCTCATTGCCCAGGGCCTTGATCTCGTCGTTCAGCCAGTTCAGCAGGGTGGTATTGCCCTTGGTAACGGCGGGGGCGATGGTGTCCGCGCTGCCCAGAGAGGGGATGCCCACGGTGTAGCCGGGGTTCTCGATGGCGAAGGCGATGACCTCGGTGTTGTCGTTGGCCCAGGCAACGCCGTTGCCGTTTTCAAAGGCAGTCTTGGCTTCAGCGTAGGCGTCATATTTTTGCAGCTTGATCTCGGGGTTGTTCTTTTCCAGATAGGTTTCGGCGGTGGTGCCGGAGATCACGATAACCTGATCGTCAGCGCCGATGTCATCCAAAGAAGTGATCACCCGGCTGTCCGGGGAGACGACACCCATCGCCACGTTCATGTAAGGCAGGGCAAAGTCCACTTCCTGCGCCCGCTCGGGGGTGACGGTGAAGTTGGCCAGAATGATGTCCACCTTGCCGGTCTGAAGATACTCAATACGGTTGGCGGCCTCGGTGGAGACATAGTTGATTTTCACGCCCAGATCCTCACCGATGCGGTTGCCGAAGTACACATCGTAGCCCTGATACTGGCCGTTCTCATCCACATAGCCAAAGGGACTCTTGTCGGAGAAGACGCCGATGTTGATGGTGCCGCTGGACTTGATCTCGTCCAGGGTGCGGAAGGTGCCCTTGGCCTTCGGGGCAGCGGAAGCAACGGGTTCGGTCTTTGCGCCGCAGCCGGCCAACAAAGAGGCGGCAACAGTCAGGCTCAGAAATACGGCTCCGATTTTTTGAATCAGCTTTTTCATTGGTATTTACCTCTTTTTCATCATAAATTCAGGGAATCCAAGCACAAAAAATGCCGGGGCTTGCAATCGCTCCCGGGCAAATGGCGTTATGATATCCCCAACGAAGAATCATGTCTCAGGTGCAGCAAGCAGCATACGAATGCACCCCGCCATACGGATATGCCCGGGAGATACACATTCGACAACAGCTATATACGGCATGGGAATTCTTTTCAAACATTGCATTCCGCTCCTTTCTTTAGCTTGCTCAGATTCGATGACCAGAGTATACGCCTACTTTCCTAGTTTGTCAATAGGTTTGTAGAAATATTTTCCTATTTTACTACTTGCTAAATATAAAATAGTGCTGACACAAACGGGTGACCGCCTGATCCCGGTTACCCTATTGACAATGCCCACCGGAATTGTTAAGCTGTCATCAGGACTTATTTCCATCCTCGAAATCGGAGAATTATAGGAGGAACAGAATATGCAGAACCTGTCTGAACGCACCGCGGGCTTTACCGATTCGGTGATCCGCCGCATGACCCGGGTGTCTATGCAGTACGGCGCCGTGAACCTTTCGCAG
>CAMGCA010000144.1 GCA_946011705.1 uncultured Clostridia bacterium
CCCCGGGGCTTGCCGACCGCATGGTTCGGGTCTGCCACGCCAGCTGCCGCTCGGCACTGGAAAAAGCGGTGCAGGAGGGACTGATCCGCATCAATCCCGCCATCGGCTGCAAGCTGCCGCCCAAGAAGAGCCGGGAGATGCAGGTGCTGACCCGGGAGGAAATGCAGCGGTTTCTGATACAGGCAAGGCAGGATGGATATTACGAATTGTTCCTGCTGGAACTGGGAACGGGAATGCGGCTGGGGGAGATTCTGGCACTGCAATGGACCGACCTGAATTTCAGAACCGGGGAGCTGCGGATTGACAAATCCATGTGCTATCTCGGCGGCAAGCTGCAAATCACCGAGCCGAAAACCAAGTCCTCCATCCGTACCGTGATCCTGCCGCCCGCCCTGTTGGAGGGGCTGAAGGCGGATCAGCAGACCGTGGATTCCCGCTGGATGTTCCCGTCTCCGGCGAAAGCGGACGCGCCTTTGACCCAGAATTTCGTGCGCCGGAGGATGCAGCAGACGCTGGAACGGGCGGGCTGTAAGGTGGTTCGTTTTCACGATTTGAGACACACTTTCGCGACCATGGCGCTGGAGCACGGCATGGATGTGAAGACCCTGTCCACCATCATTGGTCATGTTTCCTCGGCCACTACGCTGGATATTTACTCCCACGTCACCGATCTGATGCAGCAGCAGGCGGCGGTGAAAATTGACCGTCAGATTGGGAAAACCGACACGCCCATGCCCACCGAGGAGGAAAGAGCCAACGCCCAGAGGGTGGACTTCCAGCCAACCCAACCCAAACACCGCAAACCCGGCACCGGCGGCATCTACCAGTTAAATGACCATCTCTGGGAGGGCAAATACTCCCCTAGAGATGCCCACGGCAAGCGGATTTCCCGAAATGTTTACGCACATACCCGCGAGGAGTGTGAAGAAAAACTTGCTGCCGTGATCGAGGAAATGAAACAGGAAATCGCGGTGGAGAAGGAGAAATTGAAAGCAAAGGTATGAAATGTGGGGTGACGGTTTCGTCACCCCACAGCGATTCACAGCAGAATATATTCGTGGATTCCGTGCCCAAGCAGCCGGACGATTTCCAGTTCGTCCAGAGCATCAAACAGCGCATTGTGGGTTTCCCGATATGTACAATTCCCGGAAAGCATACGGAGCATGGACTCCACGCCGTAACCCCGCTTCATGCGCCCGGTGCTGTAGCAGTCGACGCAGGCGGGGATTTTGGGGTTGTGCTGGCGGTAAATCGCGATGCACATGATGTCGTACCAGTCAAAACACCGCAGCTCTGGCAGATGATTTCGGTCAAAGCCGGCGTTGTAGGCGAATAGGGAAGTCACGTCATACCGGCACAGCCACCTGGACAAATCTGCCATGGCTTCCTCGCGGGTGCATAGGATGGGCTTCACCGGAGTATCCAGAAACAGGGCATCATAAAACATACCGCCAACAGCGCATTCCTCGGACAGGATATGATATTTGGCGGCAACCGGCTGGAAGGTGTCCGCATCCGCAATCACGGTGCCGATGGACATAACCCGGTCTTCCCAGTTGGTTTCTGTGTCGATTACTGCAAAATAGCCCATGTATTCTCTCCTTTGTGGTCTCGGGAACAGTATACAGGAAAAGCAGCCGTGATGCAAGCTTTGCGATGCGGTAGACAAAGAAAATACTCTGTGGTATCCTATCAGCATGGAAAGGAGGCGGCCTATGAAAAAAAGGTACATAGTGGGAATCAGTCTCGTGGTGATATTGCTGGCGATGGTGATTGGCTGGGGTGTGTATGTGGGCGACTACTACGCTGCGGAAGCCACCGCCGTCACGGCAATGGGTGGCAGCGAGAGGGTTTCCGTTCAGAAAATGGATAACATGACAGTATTCACTCCCGAAAATCCCGCAGCCGGGTTTCTGTTTTACCCCGGCGGGAAGGTGGAAGCCACTGCCTACGCACCGCTCATGCTGGCACTGGCGGAGCGGGATGTGCTCTGTGTGCTCATTCCCATGCCCTGCAATCTGGCGGTTTTGCAGCCCGATGCGGCGGAAGGTATTCCGGAGCATTTTCCCAGGATTGAGAGCTGGTACATAGGTGGTCACTCTCTGGGCGGCAGCATGGCGGCAGGCTACGCGGCAAAACACCAAGGGAAGCTTAATGGGCTTGTGCTTTTGGCGGCGTATTCCACAGCGGATTTGACAGATTCCGGGCTGGATGTGCTTTCGATCTATGGCTCCGAAGACGGCGTGCTGAATATGGAAAAATATGAAAGCAATCGAGGGAATCTCCCGGAGAATACAGTTGAAGTCATGATACCCGGCGGCAACCACGCGGGCTTTGGCTGCTATGGCCCGCAGAATGGGGATGGAGAGGCTGGCATTTCCGCTACCGAGCAGATACAGTACACGGCGGAGGAAATCAAGGCTCCACGGCAAGCACCGTGGAGCCTGTGAATTGTTAAAACACAAACTGCACCAGCAGCATATAACATGCCGTTCCTCCGGCAATGGACAGCAGCATTTGCCGCTTCCACAGATGCAGGAGAACCACCAGCGCAATGGAAATCAGTTCCGGCAGACCGTGACTCCCGGTGAAAAGGCTGACGTTTTTCAGGCAGTACACAACCAGCAGCCCGAACACGGCCCCCGGCAATACACTACCCAGATAGTGTACGGCTTTTGGCGTGGGTTTCCCGGCGGGGAAGAGCAGGAAGGGAAGGAACCGGGTCAGCATGGTGCCCAGAACAATGACTGCAATGGTAAGGATTCTCTGAGTCAGCGTCATATCGCGACACCGCCTTTCTCCAATACTTTTTTCAGCAGCAGCAAAACACCGAGAATTGCCGCCATGGCTGGAATCATGAACTGATCCGGACCGAATGCAATGAGACAAAGCGCCGAAAGCCCCAGCCCCAACAGAGAGCTGACATGGCTTTCCTCCTTGAGCCACTGCTCCAGAAAAATCACCACAAACATGGCGGTCATGACAAAGTCCAGACCCTCCGTGTTAAAATGAATCAGGGAGCCGAAAATGCCGCCCATGGTGGCGCCGCAGACCCAGTACAGCTGGTTGAGCAGGGTGACAAAGAACATGAAGAGACCTTTGTCCACCCCCTCCGGCACCTGTGCGGTGCAGTTGATGGAAAAGCTCTCGTCGCACATTCCGAAAATCAGGTAGATTTTTTTAAGCCCGGTGCCCCGGTACTTGTCCAGCATGGCAATTCCATAGAACAGATGCCGGGCGTTCAGCATCAGGGTCATGGCCAGCGCCTGTACGGGATTGAAGGCTCCAAGAAGCAGATTGACGGCCACGAATTCCATGGAACCGGCGAAGATCGTCATGCTCATGAGCATGGGATACCAGAAGGAAAAGCCGGACACATTCATGTAAATGCCGTAGGTCATCCCCAGAAAGGTAAACCCGGCAAAAATGGGGATGGTATAGGGAAAGGCCGCCTTCAGGGCGGTCAGGTACTTATTGTTCTGGGACACGCATTGATCCTCCGGGGAAAAATGTATTTTCAGACAGTATAGCGGAAAAGAGTCGGAAATGCAAGGTTTAATGCTTTACAATGATGGCTTTTGGGAGTATCATGGAAAAGAAATCATTGAAACGGAGGAAACACAATGGAACGTGTATGCAACTTTCTGAAGGATGCGGGAACCTACTATCTGGCAACCGTGGAGGGCGACCAGCCCCGGGTCCGTCCATTTGGCACCGCCCACATTTTTGAGGGCAGACTGTACATCCAGACCGGCAAGGTGAAGCCCGTTTCCAAGCAGCTGATGGCCAACCCTAAGGCCGAGATCTGCGCCTTCCACAACGGCACATGGGTGCGCGTTGCAGGCGAGCTGGTGGAGGATGACCGTGTGGAAGCCCGGAAATCCATGCTGGATGCCTATCCCAGTCTGCGGAAAATGTACGACGAAAACGACGGCAATACCCAGGTATTCTACTTCAAAAATGCCACCGCAACCTTCTCCTCTTTTACCTCCGCACCCGAAACCATAGAATTCTGAGTGGAGATCATATGTTTAGAAGGAAAACGAAAAAGTGCTCCTATGACCGGGAGAATCTGAAGCCGGTGATCCGCTCGAGTATCTGCACCGGAGAGCAGGTGGCTGGGTTCAAGAATATCCAAACGGGGAAATTCAGCGCTGTTCTGCTCATCCGCAATGGCGGCGATCTGCAGGAATTTCTGGAGACTTATGATATTTCCGAGACGGATGTTGCGACGGAATATTAGACGCAATTTTTTTGAATAACACCCGTTTTATTGGACCTATGATCTGCTAGACTTGGGTCAACGGGGTCAACGAGGGAAACCTCACCAATTTCATACCTGCCTATAAAGAGTGCGCGAGAGACAAGCTCTATGACCGCACAGCAACCGCCGAAAGGTATGGTGCTAAAGCTTGAACGATGGGCCAACAAAGCAGCCCGTCTGACGATGGGCTTCTTTCGTGCTCTTTTAGGAATCGATTAAGGAGGGCACTTTCTATGCGCCAATTAAATGAACTGTTCGAGAAACATGACCGGGTCTGGTTTTCTCTTCCCGATGAGGAGAACCGGGCACAATTCCTGAAAGCTGTTACAGCATATGACCCGGACAGCACAGCCGAACTCAGCCAAATCGGATACCACATGGCTTATGGTACGGATCGCCAGCTTCGCTACGTTTCGTGGCTGGTATGGACGCAGACCTTTGATCAGATGGACAAGCCTGTGAGGGTGGATTACCGGAAGTACCGGCAGGGTGTGGAGGATTTTTATATCACCAATCCGGATTCCACATTTGTCGGGTGGAAATGAGTCAGTTTGCGGGATTTTCTATCGCCAAAGCCGCCAGTTTTCATCACGAAAACTGGCGGCCTAAGCTTACATCTTTTGCTCCGGGGAAACAGAGGGCAGATTTCCCAGATTGTTATTTTCGGTGCCATCGGGTATGGATTTCAGATATTCCGTATCTCCCCGGTGGGCAATTCCAACACCCTTAATCTGCCCTTGTTTTGCCATGGAGACGGCTTCGGGTTTGGAAACGAAGGATTCGTCGGACAGTTTGTATCCTGTGATCCTGCCGCCCTCCTTCACAAGCCCGACGATGTGCTTGGCGTTGGGGCCGGCTTGCGGAATTTGATCCAATGTCTGCTTCGCAAGTTCCTGTCCATCCATGATCATCACTCCTTTGGGCTTAGTATTATCCGCAGAGCGGAAACTATGTGGCGCATACAGGAAAATCCCAGCGGCTGTGAAAAACTGGACTGCTATAAACAAAAAAAGCATTTTTTCAGGAGCCTCTTGCCAGAATGTATTTTCTCTGCTATAATCCAAACAACTGAAATAGATTGGAGTTGAAAGGATGCGCAATACTTCTTGCTGATCGATGGGGCGATACAAAAAGCGGCGAAACGGCCGCTTGTGTTTGTTGTGCCCTGATGCAGGAAGGCGTGCGCCGGATCAACTGACATAGTGCTGCCATGCCCATGGGGGCGGCAGATCGTGTTGGCTGCGGGATGCGTTCCTGCGGCCATTTTTCTTATATTTGGAGGGCAGCTATGTCTTTGATTCAAGTTTCCAATTTGACCTTTGCCTATGACGGCAGCTATGAGAACATTTTTGAGAACGTCA
>CAMGCA010000145.1 GCA_946011705.1 uncultured Clostridia bacterium
GTGTGGTGGAGCTGGGTCATCGCTTCCGGCGTATTCGGCCTGCTGATGGGTCTGGCCGCCAAGACCCTGAAAATGGAAGAAGGCGAGCTGGGCAAGAAGGGCCTGATCAAGTTCAATATTGCTCAGCTGGTGTGCCATCTGATCTGCTGGCTGGCTGTCGCCCCTGTGCTGGATGTGTATATGATGGGCGAGCCCTGGGACAAGCTGATCGCCCAGGGTCTGATGGCCGCGGTTGCCAACGCCGTGACCACTGCCATTGTGGGCAGCCTTCTGTGTGTTGCCTACGCCGCGACCAAGACCAAGGCCGGCAGTCTGAGCAAGGAATAATACCACACTTTCAAAGGCAGGCGCAACCGCCTGCCTTTGTTTGTCAGGAGGAATCCCCATTGGAGAAGAAACCTATTATCCGTTTTCAGGACTTCGGCTTTCAATACACCGCACAGGCAGAGCCGACCCTGTACCACATCAACCTGGACATTTGTAAAGGTGAAAAGGTACTGATTGCCGGGCCTTCCGGCTGCGGAAAATCCACTCTGGCCCACTGCATCAACGGTCTTGTGCCCAATTCCTATCCCGGAAAATCTACCGGCAGCCTGACCATTGGCGGTAAAGACGCCAAGGAACAGGGACTGTTCGAGCTTTCCCAAACAGTCGGTACGGTTTTGCAGGATTCCGATGGGCAGTTTATCGGCCTGACGGTGGCTGAGGATATTGCCTTCGCGCTGGAAAATGACTGCGTGCCCATTGGACCGATGCATGAAACCGTGGAGCGCATTGCGGAGTTGGTGGACGTTAAACAGGTTCTGAGTCACGCGCCTCATGAGATTTCCGGCGGGCAAAAGCAGCGGGTAGGCTTAGGCGGCGTCATGGTCGGAAATGTGGACGTGCTGCTGTTTGATGAACCCCTTGCCAATCTGGACCCCGCCACCGGCAAGCAGGCAATCGTCCTGATTGATGAGATTCAGAAGCGAACCGGCTGCGCCGTCATCATCATCGAGCACCGTGTGGAGGACGTACTGTATTGCCCGGTGGATCGAATCATCCTGATGGAGGATGGCCATATTCGCTATGACGGGGATCCGGATTCGCTGTTGTGCACCGATTTGCTTTCCGATTGCGGTATTCGGGAACCACTGTATGTCACCGCGCTGAAATACGCGGGCGTCAGGCTGTCTGCGGACATGCATCCAGCTTACCTTCCCGAATTGACCCTCACCGATGCGCACAAAGAGCAGGTGCGCGGCTGGTATGAACAGCATCCCGATTCTAAAGCCGACAAAAGCGAACCCGTGCTCCTCCGTGCCGAAAACATTGACTTTACCTATGATGGTGGTCATCATACCCTGCGGGGTGTCAATGTAACTGTCCACAAGGGTGAAATGCTCAGCATTGTAGGAACCAATGGCGCGGGCAAGTCCACGTTCTCCAAGGTGATCTGCGGGTTTGAAAACGCCCAGAGCGGCATTCTCGAGCTAAATGGCATCGACCTGAACACGCTGTCCATCAAGGAACGGGCCGACCATATCGGTTACGTCATGCAGAACCCCAACCAGATGATCTCCAAGACCCAGATTTTTGACGAGGTGGCGCTGGGACTGCGCAACCGGGGCATACCGGAAGAGGAGATTCGCCCCCGGGTGGAGGAAACCCTGAAAATCTGCGGCCTGTACCCCTTCCGCAAGTGGCCCGTTTCCGCTCTCAGCTACGGACAGAAAAAGCGTGTGACCATCGCTTCCATTCTGGTTCTGAAGCCGGAAATGATCCTGCTGGATGAGCCGACTGCCGGTCAGGATTTGAAACACTACACAGAGATTATGGAATTCCTGCGGGAGCTGAACCGTCAGGGCATCACGGTGGTTCTGATTACCCATGATATGCACCTGATGCTGGAGTACACGCCACGGGCAGTGGTGTTCAACGCGGGCAGGGTCATTGCGGACAAATCTGCCGCGGAGGTGTTGAATTCTCCCGAAATCATCGCGCAGGCCCATTTGAAGGAGACGTCCCTGTACCACCTTTCCGCGCTGTGCGGCATTGACAATCCCGAAGAATTTACCCGCCGTTTTATCGCCAGAGACCGGGAGGTGCGCGGATGACAAACCTTTTTAATTACATTGACCGCCCCTCCCCCATTCACCGGCTTACCGGCGCCTGCAAGCTGGTGTGCCTGATTCTCTGGACGCTGGCCGCCATGACCAGCTTCTATACGCCGCTGCTGATCGTGATGACTGTCGCCGCCGTGGCCCTGTTTCGAATTGCCAGGCTGAAGCTGAAGGATATCTCCGTCACCCTGGGGATTATGTGCGTCTATATTGTGATGAACAACATTCTGATCTTCCTGTTCAGCCCCATGCACGGCACCAACATCTATGGCACAACCACGGTTCTGTTCCATATCGCAGGCCCCTACAGCGTTACGGCGGAGCAGCTGTTCTACCATCTGAATGTAATCCTGAAAAACGCCTGTACCATTCCCATCGTTTTGCTGTTTGTGTGCACCACGAACCCCTCAGAGTTCGCCGCTTCTCTGAACCGCATCGGCATCAGCTACCGTATCAGCTACGCGGTAGCGCTGGCATTGCGGTATATCCCGGATATTCAGCGGGAATACCGGGACATTTCCCTGGCCCAGCAGGCCCGGGGTACGGAAATGAGTAAGAAGGCCAGCCTGATTGACCGGCTGAAAGCCGCAAGCGCTATTCTGATTCCTCTGATTCTGTCCTCCATGGAACGAATTGAAACCATTTCCAACGCTATGGAGCTGCGGGGCTTTGGAAAAGAGAAGAAGCGCACCTGGTATTCCGGCAGACCCTTTTCCAAAATGGATGTTGCCTGTATGCTGATCTGCGCCGGGCTGATGCTGCTGTCACTGACGCTGACTTATCTGAACGGCGGACGCTATTTTAATCCCTTCCAATAATGAAAACTGCGCCGGGATAGATTCCCGGCGCAGCTATTTTATTCACCTGTCAGATTATCGTCATCCTTTGCGAACTTTGCCACAACGCCGCTGAGCGCCAGCACTGCCAGCAGGTTGGGAATGACCATCAGTCCGTTAAACATATCGGACATATCCCAGACCAGGGAAACCTTCTGGAAGGAGCCGACGGCAATAAACACCAGCGCAATGACTCCGTACACCATCCGGGCGGACTTCTTGCCCTTAAACAGGGCCTTCACGTTGGACTCGCCAAAGAAATACCAGCCGATGATGGTCGAGAAGGCAAAGAACAGCAGGCAGATTGCCACGAACGCGTTGCCGAAGCCGCCGAAGGAGTGATTGAAGGCAGCCTGTGCCAGTGCGGTGCCGCTGAGCAGCTCACCGTCAGCACCCACAGTGCCCAGAACGCCGGAGGTCAGGATGACCAGTGCGGTCATGGTCAGAACCACAAAAGTATCGATGAACACGCCGATCATGGCAACAACGCCCTGATCCTGAGGCTTGGCAACCTTTGCCAGCGCGTGGGCGTGGGGGGTAGAACCCATACCGGCTTCGTTGGAGAACAGGCCCCGGGCTACGCCGAAACGCATGGCCTCCTTCACGGTGACGCCCAGCGCGCCGCCCAGAACCGCCTGGGGATTGAAGGCGCCAACAAAAATCGCCTTGAAAGCGGGCAGAATGCTGCCGGCGTTCATGAGAATCGCGACCAGAGAGCCGAGGATATAGAAGCAGGCCATGATGGGCACCAACTTTTCGGTAACTGCCGCAATCCGCTTGACACCGCCCAGGAAAATAAAGGCGCACACACAGGCAATAATTGCACCGATGACGGCTTTGGGAACACCAAACGCCGTGTGGAAGGCATCACCGATGGAGTTTGACTGTACCATGTTGCCCATGAAGCCCAGCGCCAGCGTGATGGCGATGGCAAAGAAGCCAGCCATAAAATTGCCAAGCCTTCCCTTGAACGCGGCCTTGATGTAATAGATGGGACCGCCAGTGACTTCACCGTTTTCATTGGTCTGCTTATACTTCTGGGCCAGCACAGCCTCTCCATAAATGGTGGACATTCCAAAGAATGCAGACACCCACATCCAGAAAATCGCGCCGGGACCGCCGGAAGCCAGAGCAGTGGCGCAGCCGGCAATGTTGCCGGTACCAACCTGGGCGGCAATGGCTGTAGCCAGCGCCTGGAAGGCGCTCATACCCTCCTTGCCGGCGCCCTCGCCCACCAGTTTGATGTTGCCGAACGCCCGGCGCATTCCTTCGCCGAATTTCCGAATCTGAACGAACCGGGTTCGGATGGAGAAATACACGCCGCTTCCCAGAAGCAGGAACAGGAGCACTAGGCACTTGTTCCATAGGACGTCATTGACTGCTGCTACGATCTGTGTTACGATTGTTTCCATATTTTGACCTCTTTCTGACAAACAAAAATCGCTGGACGCAAAAGCTCCAGCGAAAAGAAAGCGCGCTCCCCCTGCCAAATCAGGAAACGTGCTCACTCTGTCCTTTTACCTGAGAGATTCGGCGGCAAAACCGCTTTGCACCTTCGGTACCCATTTCTGGGATTCTCCAGAGCCACATCCATTCTTAGTCCTCACCTGATACCAGGCACCTGAGAGTGTTACTCCTTCGGCAGGCTCTACGCCATTCCCCTAAGAACTTCGTTTGTCGGTATGAAATTACCCTGACATCATACACGAAAGGCAGCTATCTGTCAACCATTTTCTGATTTTTTCCGGATATGGCAAAGTTGTTGTGTATTTTGCGCCGATTTTTCCACTTTTTGTACAATATTTTATTCTTTTTCCATATTGACTTGCAGTCGAATTATGCTATAATGAGTCCATCTCAATTGGAAAGAGTCTTTCCAAAGCAAGATGCTGCGACCGCCGGCATTCGCCGGCTAAGGCCATACGGACAGCCGGGTCGAATGCCGAAGACCGCTTTTGCGCGGTTTGGCAACTTCTGTTGCCTTATTGATTGAGTTAAAAGCTCAGTTTTATAAGTTGGTTACTATAAACCGATGGTGCCCCATGGCATAAACTTGTGAAATGGTCAATAAGAGTAGTAAAAGTAATCTTTGCTATATAGACTCTGATCTGATTCGGATGCGATTCCCGTTCTGCGCTGCCGGATGCGAAATATGTCGAATTTTCGTGTGTTTTCGTGTGTTTCCGGCTGTCGGAATCTGGTCGTAATGAGATGACACAAGTGGTATGCCGGCGCTCGGCATACCGCTTTTTTCATGCCAAAATTCGGGAAAGAAGGAACGAGAAATGAATAAAATCATTGAACTAAAAAATATCTCCAAATCCTTTGACGGCGAAATGGTGCTGGACAATATCAGTCTGGATATCCACGACAACGAGTTTATTACCCTTCTCGGTCCCTCCGGCTGCGGTAAAACCACCACCCTGCGAATTATCGGAGGTTTTGTCTATCCGGATCAGGGCGATGTGATTTTTATGGGTGATCGCATCAACGACGTGCCGCCCCATAAGCGCAATGTCAATACGGTATTCCAGAAATACGCCCTCTTCCCTCACCTGAACGTGTTTGAAAATGTAGCCTTTCCTCTTCGTGAGCGGAAGGTGCCCAAGCAGGAGATCAAAGAAAAGGTCGAGAAAATGCTGAACATGGTTATGCTGTCCGGCTTTGCCCACCGCCGGGTCAC
>CAMGCA010000146.1 GCA_946011705.1 uncultured Clostridia bacterium
TCATCCCGCAGTGCTCTCGTTTCTTTATCTGATTTTATTTTTATAGCTACAATGCGGCAGAGAACTGTTACCATCTTTCAATTCATCCACCCAAATAAAGAAAACCATAATTGGCAGATGAATTACAGGAGGCTCACCCGGTAATATAGCCGGGTGAGGCCATTTGTGGTTATTTGCGGATTCCTACTTTTTCCTCATTCACGAAGCCGCCGAACGCGGTTTTCAGAAGAATTTTCAGATCCAGCCGCAGACACCAGTGGTTGATATACCACAGGTCGAGACGCACCCGTTCCTCGATACTGGTATCGCCCCGAAAGCCATTGACCTGCGCCCAGCCGGTCATGCCGGGACGTACTTTCTGCCGGAGCAGGTACTGGGGAATTTCTTCCTTGAAATGATCCACATGGTATGGAATCTCCGGCCGGGGGCCTACCAGACTCATCTGCCCCGCCAGAACATTGAACAGCTGAGGCAGTTCATCGATACTGGTTTTGCGAATAAAACGGCCAAAGGTAGTCTTCCGGGGATCCGCGGCAACGCTCCAGCCGGTATTCTCCCGGTCGTTTACACACATACTGCGAAATTTCAGCATTTTGAAAATCTTCCGATTGCGGCCCACCCGTTCCTGCACAAAGAGCACCGGGCCGGGGCTGCTAAGTTTGACACCGATGGCGGTAGCCAGCATGACCGGGCTGAGCAGCAGAATTGCCAGGACGGAGCCTGCAATGTCCATCAGCCGCTTCACCATGGCCATCACGATGTTGTCCAGCGGGCAGGCGCTCAGGTCAATCAGACTGGTGTCCCCGATAGCGTTAATAGACGGGTTCGGTGGGATAAACCGGTTGTAGGTAGGAATAATGCTGACACGGACACCTTCTTTGTTCGCTGTGTAGATCAGCTTTTTCAGCAGCGTCTCCTGGTATGTATCCAGAGCAATGACCAGTTCGTCAATATCGTGCTCCCGAAGAACCTGCCCCAGTTCCCCGAAGTCTCCCAGTCGGCTGCCCAACTCCGGGGCAGCCATGTCGCTGACATAGCCATCGATGCAAAAACCCATTTGCGGGTTATCCGCTACATTGCGCGCGTACTGCGCAGCCAGATCTCCGCTGCCAGCTATGAGAATATGCTTCAGGTTAAAACCGCTGCGGCGGATGAAATGGAGAAAGAGCCGTTCTCCCAGATGCTTCCCGATAACGAGAAGACTGCTGATCAGATAGAACAGCATGATCGCCACCCGGGACACATCGATGCTGCGGATCAGGAAGAAAACCGCCGTCAGGGCCAGTGTGCAGACAGCGTTGGCAAAAAGGATCGGCAAGATCTCGCTGCCTGCCCGCCGATATCGCTTTGGGGAATACACCAGCAGCATATAATAGAAAACGACTATGACCATGCAGTATACGGACAGAATCAGAATGAATTTTTTGCTTCCGAAGTCAACGCTGAGGGTTCCGTCCATCCAATCATAGCGAATCCAGCAGGCGATAAACCAGGACAGGAAGGTAAGCAGCGCGTCGCTGAGCAGATTGAGCAGATTCAGCCATCTTTGGTTCTGTTTAATCATGTTTCGTCATGCCTTTCCACTTGCGAAGCAGAAATTGACTGCCTTTTTTCAGCCAGTTCTGTCTTTCCATATTTACTACCGGCAGTTCCGAATAGGCGATGTGATTTGTTTCAACCCACACATCCAGCAGGCGTTCGCCCACATAGCCAAAGACCCGCCGGCTCACCGGGTCATACCCGGAGATATCCAGACGGCGTTCCAGCTCGAACAGCACGTCAAACAGCCAGCCGCAGTAGGCATCGAGGATCTCTTTTTTCATGATGAACATATTGAAGCGGTGCCCGCTGGTTCTTTTCATGACGGCATCATAGGCAGGAAGATAATCCGGGTGCATTTCGGACAGAATTTGCCTTGTGGTGTCCAGATCCTCCCTGTGGTGGGCGTGGATATACTGGCTGTAGTTGGTTTCAATCCAGTAATGCCGCTTTTTCGGCAGGATGACATCCTTTTGCAGAAGAAGCTGCTGGGCCTCCGCCTCGGTCAGGATACGCTCCCATCTGCTGCCGAAGCGTCGCCGCGCGAAATACCGCCGGTAATGGCACAGGCCGATATATTCCGCGTCCAGATGATTCCAGCCCCAATACAGCCCGGTCAGTTCACAGAAGGTTTTATTCTTTTCGCTGATATTCCGCCCGGTATCATCGCGGACATAGGGCAGAGCCGCGCTGATGGCGCTGCCAACCTGTACCGGCAGGTACATCTGCATATCCGGCATGGGATAGGCCTTGTGGGCGGCAACAATGATGGTGAATTTTTCCAATTCTTTCTCACCTCTTCGGAAACAGACGCAATATCATTTGGCAAAACGCTTCGACAAACCAATTGTGTTGTAATTCACCGTTAATTCTACGCAATGAGACACTTTATTCTACCACACCCTGCAAGCATATGCAACGGCAAAATATGACAAAGCTCATGAAACGACAAAACCATAAAATATCACTGAAATACAAAAAGTCCCTTTGACATCTGTTTTCAAAAAATGGTCAAAAGGGCTTTGCTGTAATGCTCTTTCGGGTGATGCTCTGCCACCCGCGTTTCTTTTTTACAACATAACAAAGATTGTTTTGAGACTGTCGACCGTAGGGAGGGCAATCGAGGCACATCGCCCCTTCGCCGGTGTTACGAATTCGCCGGAAACAGTCTGCTGCGGGCTGCTGTGTGTTTTCCAAATGATTATGATTCGCTGTGCGGAGCACCACGGCCCCTACGGCGAAAAAACTATGGGTCTTTACAAACACAGGCAAACAAGGTATCATCTAATGGATATGAAATTGATTCATACCCATATGTCAAAGATAGTCTACTACATGGCCGGCATCTGTGCTATAATGCAGACAACAGATACGGTCATATGAAAGAATGTGAACTGTAAATGTTAGATATTTCCGTTAAACAAATGCGATATGCGGTAGAAATCGCGCACTGCGGTTCTATCAACCAGGCAGCGCAAAACCTGTATGTGACCCAGTCCAGCCTGAGCAAGGCTATGAAAGAATTGGAGAGCACTTTGGGGTATGCCATATTCCAGAGAACGCCCGCCGGAACGACGGTCACGGAAGAAGGGCAGGCATTTCTGGAGATTGCCCGGCAGGTCGTCTATAAGCTGGAGCTTCTGGAACGGCAGTCGCAGCAACGGAACGAGCAGCTTGCCGCCATGAAGATCTCCATTCCCAGAGCCACCTACATCACCTACGCGTTTACGGAATTCTTTAAGAAGATTCAAAACCGCGAGCAGATTCAGATCAATTTCTCTGAGACAAATTCTCAGGAGGCCATCGACAACATTCTGAGCCGCGGCTTTCAACTGGGAATTATCCGGTACCCGGAGTTCATGGAGGAGAACACCAGGCGGCTGCTTCACCAGAAGCACCTTCGGGTGCGGCCGATCTGGACGTTTTCCTATATGCTGCTGGTTTCCGGGGAATCTCCCTTGGCTGCCAAAGACAGGGTTTCTCCGAAGGATCTGATCGGCTATACGGAGCTTGTCCACGGAGACGAGGAAAGCGCGTTTCTGCCGGAACCCACCGGCGGTGCCGAGCAAAAGCGCATCTACCTGTATGAGCGGGGCAGCCAGTTTGATTTCCTTACCAATGTTCCCGCTACCTATATGTGGGTGTCGCCCCTGCCGGAAAAGGTATTGCGGCAGCACGGGCTGGTTCAGATTCCCTGCCCGGAAAACCGATATCGCTGCAGCGATGTGCTGATTTGTCACGAAGACTATCCCCTGACAGGATATGCCAAACAATTTTATGAAATCCTGCTTCAAATCAAGGATGAAATTGACGCCTCGCTTTGAAGCTCCCATTGATAGAAAGAAGATGCCGAAATGAAAGAAACCAATGTTACCTTACACCCCGTATTTTCGCTGCATGGCTATGCCATGAATCTTCCCGAAAATTCCGGGAAGCACACCTATCGCTTCCGGGTGCAGTCCGGCGATATTGAGATTCATCACCATAGCTACGACGGCATTGCCGGTCTGTGGTGTCTGCCTCCGGAATCCGGCGATCAGGAGACCATTGTCCTTCACAGCGGCGAGGAGGCCGTCATCACGATTGACAGCCGCGTTCATGACTGCGAGCCGGACTACGTGGAAATCGCAAACAGCCATTACGCGAAACGGGCCGTCTTTTCCTATCAGGAGCTCCGCAGGGAAGCCGACTGCTTAGCATCCGACGAGACGGAGCAGCTGGCATCCTGATACGAAACACCCCTGTCAATCGGCGTCCCATCCGCATAAATACGCCCCCTGTTTTCAAAAGTGAAAACAGGGGGCTTGCCTTTGTTCCCATCAGCACCGCTTTCCAGTGGATTTTTTCATCAGAATGTTCTTTTATTGTTCAGACTGCAATATCTCCTGCAAATGATCCAGCAGGAACCGCTGGGCATCCTCGGAATAGCAGACCGCCTGATAGGTTCCGTACTGTCCCTCCCGGAGTTTGACGGTCAGTCCGATCTGCTCCCCCATCGCCGTTGGAAGGCGTTTGGCCTTTCCGTCCGCCGCTGGCTGTTTCGTCATAAACCCTTTCTCAATCAGCCAATCGGTAATCGTTGTAGTCTTCAGCTTCTTCCGATCCGGGTCATTGATCACGCTCATTATGCGGTCAACAAACTGCGTGATTTGGGTTGGCTCCTGCGACACGGCTATGCGGCGCAGTTCTTCCTCTGTAACATAGAAGTCTTTCTTTGGCGTTTTCTTCACATTGCCGCCGTTAGCAATGACCTGATCCAAAACCCCGGACACATAGAAAAAGCATCTCGCCAGCCGGACATTGTTCAGCACGGAGTCCTCGGGCATCTCCTGATCCGAAATCGGGTCAATTCCCTGGGCCAGTTTGTCCATATACACCTTCGCCCGCTGCATGATTTCCAGCTCTGTCATTGGCTTTTCCCTCATTTCTTCTCTTTTCCGCAGCAGTTCTTGTATTTCCTGCCGCTGCCGCAGGAAGATTTCACGGCTCTGAAAGTGCGCCGTTCTCTTACGCAGCTATCATAACACGCATATTTCTGAGCGTCAAGTTTGTTACATTGATGTAATAAACTTGTATTTTTTCCTTTTTTGTTACATCGCAGAAAGCCTCATCAAATCCTGTCGAGAAATGTCTAACATTCCCTTCCAGAAAATAGTGATTTTCTTCCCGCAGAAGGTAAATTTCAAACTTCCTGATCTACCCCAGAAAAAGTTTCCTTGCGCATTATCCCTTATTCATAATGTGCGCCACCAGACGCAGGTTGCGTTCGATCAGGACATTTCTCGCCTCCAAATCTCCCTTTTGCGCCTGTGCCAGATAGCGGCGTTCCTCTTCTTCTGTCAGCGGCTTCGGGAAGGAGCCGGTGCTTAACTGCAGGGAATACAGCAGTGTACTTAGCATCAGCCATACGGTTGCGAGCATACGCGTCACCTCCGAGACTACTGTATTCTCCATTGCCCGTCCTTTTTCCGGCACCGATTGATTCAAAAACGGGGCATCTCACGCTGAGGTGTCCCTTTCATAATTGC
>CAMGCA010000147.1 GCA_946011705.1 uncultured Clostridia bacterium
CAACGCCGGAGCCCTAGGCAGCGCCCTCTTTGTTTCCGGTGATGTCCGCCATGACGAAGGACACGCCCTCCTCCACATAAATGACGCCCAGATTGGGGAACAGGGTGGTAAAATGGTAATTGGCGATTTTGGGCCGGGCATTGGAGGTGACGGAAAGCAGGGTGGATTTTCCCACATTGGGGAAGCCCACCAGACCCACATCCGCCAGAAGCTTCAGCTCCAGAATCACGTCCCGCTCCTGTCCCTTCAGGCCCGCCTTGGCAAACCTCGGCACCTGCCGGGTGGGAGTGGCGAAATGGGCGTTGCCCCAGCCGCCGCGGCCGCCCCGGGCAATGACAAAATCCTCGCCGGTGGACATATCCACAATGATCTGGTTGGTTTCCGCGTCCCGGACAACGGTGCCCCGGGGCACGTCGATAACCAGATTCTCGCCCCGTTTGCCTGCCATTTTCCGGCCCATGCCATTGACACCGGCATTTGCCTGATACTTGCGCTTATAGCGGAAGTCCAGCAGGGTGGACAGGTTATCGTTGACGTGGAGCACCACGCTGCCGCCATGACCGCCATCGCCGCCGTCAGGGCCGCCGGAGGCCACATATTTTTCCCGGTGGAAGGCCACCGCGCCGTCACCGCCCCGCCCGCCGATGACGGTGATGCGTACTTTATCTACAAACATAAAAACCTCCAGTTCTCAGTTGACAATTGACAATTGACAGTTGACAATTATGGTGTCTCCTTCGGAGATGAATTGAAAATATATGTCAGGACATCGACCAAACCACGTTTTCTACCCGAGCGTCACTGTTTTTTGCACAATGCCCAAGTATGACAAAAATAATTGTCAATTGTCAACCGTCAATTGTCAATTAAAAAGAGCTGCCGCAGGTAGTTTGCGGCAGCTCTTTGTCTTTATGCGCTTACTGCTCAGCGTAAACGGAGCACTGACGGCGATCCTTGCCCTTGCGCTCGAACTTGACGGTACCATCAACCAGAGCGAACAGGGTGTCATCCTTGCCGATACCAACGTTGGTGCCGGGATGGATATGGGTGCCTCTCTGACGAACCAGAATGTTGCCAGCCAGCACGAACTGACCGTCAGCACGCTTCACGCCCAGACGCTTGGACTCAGAGTCACGGCCGTTCTTGGTGGAGCCGCCGCCCTTGTGGTGAGCAAAGAACTGAATACCAATCTTCAGCATGGTGTTACACCTCCAAAACTTCGATATAATCAGGGTAGTCGTCCCGCAATGAGCACAGGTACACCAGCATACCGGCAAGCACTGCCTGAATGGTGTCCTCCTCGTCACAGACTGCGGGGAGGGTCAGGGTGATACGAGCCTGCTCGTCCTTGACCCGAACCTTGGCGTTGGCGCCGCACACATCGTTGATGGTGGCCTCCGCCATGGCAACCGCGGCAGACACGGCGGCGCAGACAATATCGCTGCCCGATTCCGCGTAACCGCTGTGACCCGAGATGCTGAATCCATTGATCCGGTCATTCTCGGTGAAAAATTCGCATCTTGTCATAAATTACAGAGCGATCTTGGTGATCTCCACCTTGGTGTAGGGCTGACGATGGCCGATGTGGCGCTTCTCGCCCTTCTTGGCCTTGTAGCGGATGATGTCGATCTTCTTGCCCTTGCCGTTCTTGACGACCTTGGCCTCGACTGTGGCGCCTTCCACGACAGGAGCGCCGTTCTTTGTTTTCTCACCATCCAGCACAGCCAGAACCTTATCGAACTTGACGGCAGCGTCAGCCTCGACGTTCAGCTTCTCGACGAACAGGACGTCGCCCTCAGCCACGGTGTACTGCTTGCCACCGGTAACGATAACTGCTTTCATTTGTTTCACCTACTTTATATTGTGTAGTCTCGCTTTTGAGGCGTGGCGTTTTTTGCGCACCAACTTAAGCCCCTTCAATGCGGCTTGTCCATTCTATCATTCAGCGCAAAAAATGTCAAGAAGTATTTGGGCAGTTTCCTTGCGTTTTTCCCACAATTTTGCTATACTATCTGGGAAATCCAACTGTGTATTCTGCCGGAAAGGGAGGTGTCCGCTTCTTGAAAACCAGAACATGGATCCTGCTTCTGGGCGGGGTATTTCTTCTCAGCCTGCTTGGAAGCTATTTTGTGCTGCGCGGTCAGCCGTACGCGGCGCAGGCCCAAATTTCCAGCGGCGGGAACGTGGTAAAAACGGTAAATCTCCACGAGAATCAGCAGTTTACCATAACCGCCGAAAATGGCGGTGTGAATGTTATCACCGTTGAAAACGGCAAAATCGCCGTCACGGAAGCCAGCTGCCCCGACCACTACTGCATGAAGCGGGGCTTCTGCGCCAGCGGCACGGATATCGTGTGTCTGCCCAATAAGCTTGTCATCCACTTCCTCGGCGTGCAAACTGTCGATGCGGCGGCGGGTTGACCTTGCCCCAATGGGGAAATGGTGGTATAGTGTGAGCAAGCGGCACTCTGTAAATTTGCATGTCATTGCGAGGAGGGCGAAGCCCGACGTGGCAATCCGCATCCCCTCTGGCACTCCAATGACGCAGATTCTCCAAAGGAGAACGGATTGCCACGCCAGCGTGCGCGCTGGCTCGCAATGACATTCATTTTGTTCTGCTGACGTAAACACCCCAACCATCACTCCGTCTAAGGAGGTCAAAACTATGAAAATCCAATTCATCGGCGCGGCCCATGAGGTCACCGGCAGCTGCACGCTGCTGGAGGTGGGAGGCCGGTACTATCTGGTGGACTGCGGCATGGAGCAGGGTGCGGATATTTTTGAAAATATTCCCCTGCCTGTCAATCCCGCCGCCGTGGAGGCGGTGTTCCTGACCCACGCCCACATCGACCACTCCGGTATGCTGCCCAAGCTGTGCAAGGACGGCTTTTCCGGCGCCATTTACGCCACGGAGGCCACCTGCGACCTGTGCCGCATCATGCTGATGGACTCGGCCCACATTCAGGAATCCGAGGCCCAGTGGCAGACCCGGAAGGCCGAACGGGCCGGTCAGCCCCCGATACAGCCGGTGTATGACGTAAACGATGCCGCCGCGGCTCTGCGGCTGCTGCGGCCCTGTCGGTACGGCGACATTCTGCAGGTTGCCGAGGGCATCGTCCTGCGCCTCAACGACGCGGGACACCTGCTGGGCTCCGCCTCCATCGAGCTGTGGCTCACCGAGGGCAAAGAAACCCGCAAAATCGTATTCAGCGGCGACGTGGGCAACACCAATCAGCCCCTGATCAACGACCCCAAGCCCGTGGCGGAGGCAGACTATCTGGTGATGGAATCCACCTACGGCGACCGGCTCCATGAAAAGGACCGGGGCGACGTGGTGTCGGAGCTGGCGGGCTACATCCAGCGGGCGCTGGATCGGGGTGGAAACCTGGTGATTCCCTCCTTTGCCGTGGGCAGGACCCAGGAGATGCTCTATGCCATTCGGGAGATCAAGCAGCGGGGTCTCATCAAGGGTCACGACTATTTCCCCGTGTATGTGGATTCCCCCCTGGCGGTGGAGGCCACCAGCATTTTCCTGCAATGCGACGAATCGAATTTTGACGAGGAAACCCTGGCCATCATCCGGCAGGGCATCAACCCCATCTGGTTCGACGGTGTGACATTGTCGGTTTCCTCTGAGGAATCCAAGGCGGTGAATTTTGACGCCCGGCCCAAGGTAATTCTGTCCGCCAGCGGCATGTGCGAAGCCGGCCGCATCCGCCACCACCTGAAGCACAATCTGTGGCGCAGCGAGAGCATCATCCTGTTCGTGGGCTATCAGGCGGAGGGATCCCTGGGCCGAAAGCTGCAAAACGGGGCCAAAGCCGTGCGGCTGTTCGGTGAGGATATCGCCGTCAACGCGGAAATCGGCACACTCCACGGCACCTCCGGTCACGCCGACCGGGACGGCCTGCTCCGCTGGCTGGCAGGGTTTACCGAAAAGCCGGGGATGGTATTCGTCAACCACGGCGACGAAAGTAGCTGTGAGGCCTTCCGGGATACCATCAAGCGCATGGGCTACCGGGCGGAAGCCCCCTTCAGCGGCACGGAATACGATCTGCTCACCGGAAAACCGGTGACCTTCACCCAAGGTGTGCGGGTGAGCCGGGAAGCGGCCTTCAAGGGCAGCCAGCGGGCAAAGCAGGTTTATGACGATCTGGTTGCCGCCGCGGAAGCCCTGCTCGCGCTGGTCAAGACCCGCAAGGGCTGCACCAACAAGGACAACGCCAGGCTGGCATCCCAGATTCGGACGCTGACGGAGAAGTGGAAACGGTAAAAAAGCCTTCCCCTTTGGGGAAGGCATAAAATGAGCCTGCCCTTCGGGGCAGGCTCAAATTGTTCTGTTACCTCACAGATCAGGCCTTCTCCAGAGCCAGGGTTCTGGTGGTCAGGTCGCAAACCTCGGAGGGGCCGAAGTACTGGATGGCGCCGGGATACAGGAAGCAGGTATCCACAGCCCACTGCTCACGGTGAGCGGCGAAGTACTGGAAGGGCTTGCCGTCCAGCTCCACCAGGGCCTTGCGGATAACGGGCTTATCCTTACCGTTTCTTCTCTCCATGTTCATCATCTTGGTGATGGGCATACCGCCGGCGACCCACTCCTCGGCGGGAGCCTGGAGATTGGACACCTTGGACAGGTAGCCGGTCACACCGTACTGGATCAGCATGGCGGCGTTGTAGCCCAGGGAGTAGCAGTAGTCCGCGTCGAAGTTGGAGGGGAAAGCGCAGCGGCCTTCGTAGCCCAGGAAGTGATGCAGGGTGGAGAACTTGCCGTTGTAGGTTCCGGCGGCCTTGCGGGCCTTCAGGTTCTCGGCCACCAGAGCGGCGAACAGCTTCTCGGACTCGATGAGGGACACCTGCACGTTGCCGTGGGGATCCCGCTCCAGGAACAGCTGCTGCTGAATGTTCTCGGGCAGGATGGCGAAGACAGCCATGGATTCCTTGGTCAGACCAGCCTCGATGAAGGCGTACTTGTCCTTCCAGGTGGGCAGAGCATTAAACTTGGCGGTGTTCTCACCGGCCAGCAGCTCGTTGATTTCGGCAATCAGCACGGAGAACTCGGGGACGAACTCCACAATGCCCTCGGGGATGATGGCAACGCCGAAGTTCATGCCCTTGGCAGCCCGGGCGGCCACGGAATCGGCAATGTAATCGGCGATCTGCGCCAGGGACATCTTCTTGGCAGCCACTTCCTCGCCCACCAGGCAGATGTTGGGCTGGGTCTGCAGGGCGCACTCCAGCGCTACATGAGAGGCAGAACGGCCCATGACCTTGATGAAGTGCCAGTACTTTTTGGCGGAGTTGGCGTCACGCTGAATGTTGCCGATGATCTCGGAGTAGGTCTTGGTGGCGGTGTCGAAGCCGAAGGAGCACTCGATATCCTCGTTCTTCAGGTCGCCGTCGATGGTCTTGGGGCAGCCAATGACCTGGATGCCGGTGTTGTGGGCGGCGCAGTATTCGGCCAGAACAGCGGCGTTGGTGTTGGAGTCATCGCCGCCGATGAAGACCAG
>CAMGCA010000148.1 GCA_946011705.1 uncultured Clostridia bacterium
ATAACAGGCTAGGTCTGCGCCCAATACTTGTCCGGTTACTACAGTGCGGTATCTCTGTCGGTGCCGAATTTCAAACAGACGGACAGCCGCTGGGCGGATAAAACCGTTGGAACTTCCGGCAAGCCCTTTTCCCAGATTGGCTGCGCCACCACGGCGGTGGCCATGATGGAATCGGCCCGGCAGGGGAGGACTATCTACCCGGACGTGATGTCCCAGCAGTTGCGCTACACGCCCTCCGGCGACCTGTACTGGCCCAGTCACTATACCGCCAGCACGGAACCCTCCGGTTATCTGGAACGGATCTACCAGAAGCTGATCCAGGGAAAGCCGGTGCTTCTGGGCATGAAAAACGCCTACGGCTCCCAGCACTGGGTGGTGGTGACGGGGTTCACCGGCGGCGATACGCTGACGGCGGGACGCTTTACCATCCACGATCCCGGTACTTACAACCGGACAAATCTGGGGCAGCTCCTGAATGGCTATCCAACGTTCTACAAATACTTTACCTATTAATCATAACCACCGGGCTGATGGTTTAGGCAAGACAACACCGCATAATGGGGCCAGGCGATTCGGCGTGGTATTTTGATCCAGCCGAAAGTTCAGGAAACGTGGAAATACTTTGTGTATTTCCCGTTTTCATACTATTGTTTTTATGGAGAAACTGTATCAGAGCTGCGCGGATGGGGCGAAAGACCCGATGAAGCCCGCCGCTCCCATTGTGCGGTGCTGCCATTACGCAATCATGTGGGCCACCCTTCTTGGGTGGCCCACATTGCCGTCAGCGGCTGTTTCTGTTCTGGTTACTGTTCTGATTCTGGTTCTGGTTCTGGTTGTTGTTCTGATTCTGATTCTGGTTCTGGTTCTGATTTCTATTCTGGTTATTCATGTTTTGTTCCTCCCAAAACGATCTGACGGCATAGCCGCTTATCTAGGATACCTCGTTTTTCAGGATTTATCCCTTGCCTTAAACAGAAAGCTGGCCGCCAGGCCCGCAACAATGGCGGCGGCAATTCCTCCGGCGGCAGCCTTCAGCCCGCCGGTGAAAATGCCCAGAAAGCCATCCTTTGTGACCGCTTCTTTAACACCCTTGGCAAGAAGACTTCCGAAACCGGTCAAAGGAACCGATGCCCCGGCCCCAGCAAATTCGATGAGCTTGGGATACAGCCCAACCGCGCCCAGAACCACGCCTGCTACCACATAGCTGACCAGAATGCGGGCCGGGGTCAGCTTGGTTTTGTCAATCAGAATCTGTCCGATGAGGCACAGGGCGCCGCCCACAAGAAACGCTTTGATATAATCCATATTACCGCCCTCCTGAAATGCTGACCGCGTGACACACGCCGGGAATGGGAAGCCCCTGCTGGGTAGAGGTGGGGGACAGCAGCGCTCCGGTGCCGCAGAACAGTATTTTTTTCAGCTTTCCCGTGTTCAGCTGATCCAGAAGATATCCGCACAGGGTGATGGCGCTGCATCCGCAGCCGGAACCACCGGCGTGGACATCCTGGGAGGTGTTGTCAAACACGGTGGTGCCGCAGTCCATAAGCTTTCCTCCCAGCTTCAGCCCTTCCAGACGGGCCAGCTCCAGCAGCATTTCCATGCCCAGCTGCCCCAGATCTCCGGTGACGATCCGGTCAAAGTCCTCCGGCCCGGTGAGCAGCTCGCTAAAATGGGCCTTGACGGTAGCCAGCGCCGCGGGCGCCATGGCCGCGCCCATGTTGTTGGCGTCTTTGATCCCCAGGTCTGTGACGGTGCCGATGGTGCAGGCGGTGATTTTCGGGCCTTTCCCCTGACTGCGCACCAGAGCGGCCCCGGAACCGGTGACGGTCCACTGAGAAGTGGGCGTTCGCTGTCCTCCATAGCCCAGCGGGAAGCGGTACTGCCGCTCTGAGGAGGCAAAATGGGAGGAGGTCATGGCAACTACCGTGTCCGCGAATCCGCCGCCTACCGTCATGGAAGCCAGCAGCAGGCTTTCCGCCATGGTGGAGCAGGCCCCGTACAGCCCCAGGTGGGGTACGCCAGTGTTCCGCAGGGTAAAGGAGGAGCCAATGCACTGGTTCAGCAGATCACCGGAGAAAACCACGTCAAAATCCGCCATAGTCAGACCGGCTTTTTCCGCCAGTTTCCGCAGAGCCAGCTGCTGCATCTGCTTTTCGGCCTGCTCCCAGGTTTTCTGGCCGAAATAGGTGTCCCGGCACTTGATGTCGAAGGTATGGGCCAGCGGCCCCTCCACTTCTTTTTTGCCGGCAACATTGGCCCAGGCTGTGATTACAGGTGGCTGTGCCAGTACAAAGCTCTGCCGTCCCCGTTTCTGATTTGCCATGACAGCACCTTCCTTAACTGTTTTTCATAGTATGTGCGCGTATTGCGAAAACCATGCAAATGCGGTATAATCATTAAAAAGGGGGATGAATCATGGAATACACAGTTTGTCCGGCACAATTGCCGGATTTGGGGAGAATTCAGGAAATCTACGGATATGCCAGAGAATTCATGGCAAAACATGGCAATCCAAATCAGTGGGGAAAAACATACCCGCCCATTGAACAGCTTCGGCGGGACATTACCGAAGAGAAGCTGTTCGTGATCACGGATGGAGGGATGGTACATGGCGTGTTTTTCTTCTGGATTGGGCAGGACCCAACCTACCGGAGAATTGACGGCGCATGGCGTTCTGATTCGCCCTACGGTACGATTCATCGCATTGCGGGTGACGGCTCTGGCGGGATTTTGAAAACCGCGGTGGCATTCGCGGAAGAGAAAATCGGGCATCTTCGGATGGATACCCACGAGGACAATCGCGTGATGCAGAGCGCGCTTGCAAAAATGGGCTTTCAGCCCAGTGGAATTATCTATCTGGAAGATGGCGCCCCGAGAATTGCCTACGATTACATAAAAACATAAAAAGAAATGTCATTGCGACCGGTTAGAATCGCAATGACATTTTGTTTTTGCTTGCGCGGCCCACCAGGCAGCGTCAAGGGCAGCAATCTTCATACTCTTCTTTCGCAAGGGATAGCCCGCTCCGAACGAGCAGCGGGGAACACGGGAAACAGCGCTGAATTATTTACCAGCCAGTGCCCGTTCCAGCCAGACGCAGCCAACGTCCAGCGCGGTATAGAACCCATCCTTTTCACTCTTTTTCACAATGCGGTCCCGGCTTCTCGCGGCGGGATCGGTCAGCTGCAGCTGAACAGAGACCCGGGTAGCCACATCCAGGTCGCCGACCTTTTTTGTCTCCAGGACCTGAAGCATTACGATGTGGCTGTCTGCCATGGAGCCATAATAAACGAGGGTGTGCTTGCGCAGCAGGGGACGACCTTTATACATGAGCACTGCGTTTTCATCAGCCATGATACAAACCTCCTAGAAAAATGTGATAAAATTGTAACACAGCGTTACATAAATGTCAATAAAAATGTGGAAAAATACCCCAATATTGTGCTAATTTCCCAATTTTACCCGGTACGTCTGTTGCGTTCTTTCAAGATAAAGGGTAAGTCAAATTACAAAACAAGAGGCCTTTGCGCCTGCAAAAGCCTCTTGGCTTTGGGTCATTCCTGCTCGAACAGGTACTCACGAACCAGCACCTGCATCAGCTCGTCCCGGTCGATTTTGCAAATCATGCTCCGGGCGTTGTTGTAGTTCGTGATATAGGTAGGGTCTTCAGTCAACAGATAGCCAACAATCTGGTTGATGGGATTGTAGCCTTTTTCCGTCAGGGCCTCGTACACATTCCGAAGAATTCTGCGCATATTGTCCCGATCGTCATTTGGTACTGTGAATTTCTGTGTATCCGTTTCGGCCATGGTATTCAGCCTCCTTCAAAAAGAATGCAAACATTATACCGCAAACCGTGCCAGCTGTAAAGGCCTGAAATCCGAATTATCTGTGAATTTTTACCGATTACCGCAGGGTGGCGTTGATTTTTTCCTTCAGGCTGTTCAGAACCTTGGTTACAACGCCCTCGGAATCGGTATCCGTCAGCGTACGGTCGTCGGCACGAAGCTCCAGGGAGAAGGCCATGCTCTTTTTCCCCTCGGGCACGCCCACGCCACGGTAGATGTCAAACAGCTTCACATCCCGCAGCAGCTTCCCTGCGGCGGCAGTGATGACCTCCTCAGCCTGGGCTACGGTAATGGCTTCGTCACAGATCAGGGCCAGGTCACGGGTGACGGCGGGGAACTTGGGCAGGGGAGTGTAGGTGGCATCCGGCAGACGGCACTGCATCAGCTTGGTGAAGCTGATCTCCGCGCAGTACACATCGGTGTCAATGCCGTAGTTTTTGGCAGCCAGCGGATGCACCTGACCCATGACGCCCACTTCCATGCCGTCAATGACCACAGCCGCGCACCGACCGGGGTGATAGCTGGGGTTATCCTTCACCGCGTGGTAGCTGGCCTTCTTCAGCCGCAGACCGGCGAAGATGCCTTCCAGCTCGCCCTTCAGGGTGAAGAAGGTCTCATTGGCTCCGTAGGTGCCCAGAATGAGCATCTTCGGCTCCTCCGGCAGGGCCTGACCGGCGGTGGGCAGGTAAATCTTGGCAATTTCGTAGAGCTTAACGGACTTATTGTGGTAAGCATTGTTCCGGGACAGGATTTCCAGCATGGAGGGCAGGGCAATGGTGCGCATGATGGAGGTGTCCTCGCCCAGAGGATTCTGAATCCGCAGCGCGTTTCGAAGGGGGCTGTCAGCACTCAGACGAATCTGATCAAAGGCGGCGGGGGAGGTGAAGGAGTAGGTAATGATCTCGTTATAGCCCATGGCGCGGCACAACGTACCGGCCTTGGCTTCCAGCTTCATTTCCTCGGTGTAGCCGCCCTGGGTGGAGTTCTTGAAGGCGGTGGTGGGGATCTCGTTATAGCCGTAAGCGCGGCCCACTTCCTCGGCAATGTCTGCCATCAGGTTCAGGTCAGGCCGGAAGGAGGGAACCAGAATCGTGTCACCATCCACGGGAATTTCCAGCAGATTCAGGTAGCGCACCATTTCCTCTTTGGAAATCTCCGTGCCCAGCAGACGGTTGATCTTGTCCACCTCCAGAGGAAGGGTTTTGGGCTGGGGGACGTAATTCACAATGTCAATGATGCCATCCAGAACATCGCCGCACTGGAGCAGCTCCACCAGCTCACAGGCCCGCTGCACGGCGGGAATGGTCATCATGGGGTCAAGGCTCTTTTCAAACTTGCCGGAGGCTTCGGTACGCATACCCAGCGCCAGGGCGGTCTGCCGGATGGAGGTGCCGTTGAAGTTGGCGGATTCAAAGACCACCATGGTGGTGTCGTCCACAATCTCGGAATTTTCGCCGCCCATGATGCCCGCAAGTCCGATGGGCTTTGTATCGTCCGCAATCACCAGCATACCGGCCTTCAGGGGACGGACGGTTCCGTCCAGCGTGGTCAGAGTCTCGCCCTCTTCCGCTTCCCGGACAACGATCTTGCCGGAGGAAACATAGCGGTAGTCAAAGGCGTGCATGGGCTGGCCGTATTCCAGCATGACATAGT
>CAMGCA010000149.1 GCA_946011705.1 uncultured Clostridia bacterium
AACTCCGACTTCGTGTATATGCTCAACCAGGCGGGCGGAGACCGGCAGATTCTCGCCAAGCAGCTGGGCATTTCCCCGCACCAGCTTTCCTATGTGACCCACTCCAGCGAGGGCGAGGGCCTGCTGTTCTATGGCTCCACGATCCTGCCTTTCGTGGACCATTTCCCCAAGAACACCGAGCTGTACCGCATTATGACCACCAAACCCCAGGAACTGAAAAAGGAGGATGAATGACCATGAAACCCAACACCGAACTGAATACCATGATGTTTTTTGACGATGCCCTGGAGGGTGAGCGCACCCAGCTGCTCACCGAGCTGGCCGATGCCGTCAGCGAGACCCGCACGGCGGCGGATCAGGCTGCGGAGCTGAACGAGGACGGCGAAGCGGGCCTGCTGCGCCTGACGGAAATCTGGTGCGCCATGAACGGCGTCCCGGCCATCGTCATCTTCGAGGGCGGGCAGTCCGAGCTGCTGGCCAATGTGGTGGCGCAGATCTACGCCCATCTGCTTCAGCACCCCTCCCGTGACCCTGTGGGGCTGGCCGTCTATGTGGAGCTGCGCTACATGACGGCCTCCCTCATGTTGGGGGAATGGTTTGAATAAGGAACCGCGCCTGCGCTTTACGGACGAGGAACGGGCTGACCCGGCGCTGGAGAAGCCCATCCGCAAGGCGGACAAGGCCGCCGCCAAAGCGGATAAGGCGCAGGCTAAAATTCCCAAAAAGCAGGTCCGGCAAAAGACGGTAGACCCGGAGACCGGTAAAGTGACCACCAAGCTGGTGCTGGAGGACAAGAAGAAGCCGCCCTCCAAGCTGTCCCATGCGGTGCGGGATACCCCCGCCAATGCCGCCCTGGGGAAAGTTCACAAGGAAATCCGGGAGACCGAACAGGACAATGTGGGCGTGGAGAGCGCCCACAAGTCCGAGGAGGCTGCCGAGACCGGCGTTAGGCTTGCACGGGAAGGCTACCGCAGCCACAAGTTGAAGCCCTACCGCAAGGCGGCCCAGGCCGAGCAGAAGCTGGAAAAGGCCAATGTGAACGCCCTGTATCAGAAGTCCCTGCGGGAAAATCCCCAGCTTGCCAGCAACCCCATCTCCCGCTGGCAGCAGAAACAGGCCATCAAAAAGGAATACGCTGCCGCCAAGCGCGCCGGTCAAGCTGCCGGGAATACCGCAAGCGCAGCCCAAAAGACCGGCAAGGCCGCCAAGACGGTCAAGGAAAAAGCACAGGAGGCCGGGGCATTCGTCATGCGCCACAAAAAGGGCTTTCTGATTGCGGGCGCGATCTTCCTGCTGGTCTGTATGCTGCTCAACACCATGTCCTCCTGCTCCATGATGGCGCAGAGCATCGGTTCTGTGGTGTCCGGCACCACCTATCCGTCGGATGACCCGGAGCTGGTGGCGGTGGAGGCGGACTACGCTGCTAAAGAAACGGCGCTGCAAGCCGAGATCGACAACATCGAAAGCAGCCATCCGGGGTATGACGAGTACCGCTATGACCTGGATATGATCGGGCATGACCCCCATGAGCTGGCAGCCTACCTGTCCGCCGTGCTGCAAGGCTATACCCGGCAGAGCGCCCAGGCCGAGCTGGAGCGCGTGTTCGACGCACAGTATGAACTGACGCTTACCGAGGAAGTGGAGATACGATACCGCACCGAAACTTCCACGGACCCCGTGACCGGCGAGACGACCACCGAGGAAGTCCCGTATGAGTATTACATTCTGAATGTGAAGCTCACCAGCAAGCCCATATCTTCCGTGGCTTCGGAGCTGCTAACCCCGGAACAGCTGGAAATGTACCAGGTGTACCGGCAGACGCTGGGCAACAAGCCGCTGATCTTCGGCGGCGGCTCCCCGGATACGAGCAACTCCGAGGACCTGACCGGCGTGGTATTCGTCAACGGCACCCGCCCCGGCAATCAGGCCGTGGTGGACATAGCCAAAAGTCAGGTGGGCAATGTGGGCGGTCAGCCCTACTGGAGCTGGTACGGCTTCAATTCCCGTGTGGAATGGTGCGCCTGCTTCGTGTCCTGGTGCTACGGCCAGATGGGGCTGTCCGAGCCGCGCTTTGCCGCCTGCCAGTCCCAGGGTATTCCGTGGTTCCAGTCTCACGGACAATGGGGCGGGCGTGATTACGCCAATATCGCCCCCGGCGACGCCATCTTCTTTGACTGGGACCTGGATGGCAGCGCCGACCATGTGGGCCTTGTGGTCGGCACGGACGGCAGCCGGGTCTACACCGTGGAGGGCAATTCCGGCGACGCCTGCAAGATCAAGAGTTATTCCCTGTCCTACGAGTGCATCAAGGGCTACGGCCTGATGAACTGGTAAGGCCGATTTATGAGAAAAGGAGTGATTGAAATGGCTAAGAACAAAATCCAGCGCATTGACCAGGAGATTGCCAAGGTCCGCGAGAAGATCGCGGAGTACCAGGACAAGCTGAAAACCCTGGAGGCGCAGAAAACCGAGGCGGAGAACCTGGAGATCGTCCAGATGGTGCGCGCCCTGCGGCTGACCCCGGAGCAGCTGAACGCCATGCTCTCCGGCGGCACGGTCCCCAGCATGGCCGCTGCTTCCACTGATTACGACGAACAGGAGGACACCGACCATGAAGAATAAGAGAATTTTCAAGACCTTTTCGGCCCTCTGCGCCGCCCTGGTGCTGATGATGGGCCTTTCCGTGACCGCCTTTGCCCAGGGGACGGACCAGCCTCCGGCGGAGGACGCCACCAACGACGCCAATGTGGTGGTGGAGGAAACCGAGGACAGTCCGGCCCTGACCCCGGATGGCAACGCCGCCCTGGTGGATGATTTCGGCGACAACAAGCAGCTCATCACCGTCACCACCAAGGCAGGCAACTACTTCTACATCCTCATTGACCGGGCCAACGAGGACAAGGAAACCGCTGTCCACTTCTTAAACCAGGTGGACGAGGCGGACCTGATGGCGCTGATGGAGGACGGTCAGACCACCCAGGAGCAGCCCGCCACCTGTACCTGTACGGAGAAATGTGTGGCCGGTGCGGTGAATACGGCCTGCCCGGTGTGTGCCACCAATATGAGCGCCTGCACGGGTAAGGAGCCGGAACCGGAGACCCCGGAAGAAACCCCGGAACCGGAAGAACCGGCGCAGAAACCCGCAGGACTGAATCCGGCCATTCTTTTGGCGGTGCTGGCTCTGATGGGTGGCGGCGGCGCTTTTGCCTACTTTAAGCTGGTAAAAAGCAGACCCAAGACCAAGGGCAACGACAATTTGGACGATTATGACTACGGCGAGGATGATACCGACCAGGAGGACGAGGACTCCTGGGAGACCGAGGAATCTGACGAGCTGGACGCTGACGGGGGCGGCGACGAGGAAAGCGAGGACAAGACGGTTTGACCCGCTTCACCGACAGCCCCTATGAACGCATGATGACACGCAGGCCGGAGGGCGGGAAGGAAACTTCCCGTCCTCCTACTTTATCTCCCGGCCACCCCTGTTATGGCTGCGGAAATTACCGTGACGGTCAGCCCTGCGTGGGATTCTGCCACCGGCAGCTGACCGCATGGCTGCGGGAAAGGAGGATGAAAAACCATGAAGCTGGTGATCGCTGAGAAACCGTCCGTTGCCCAAAGTCTGGCCGCCGTGATTGGGGCCACCGCCCGCAAGGACGGCTACCTGGAGGGCGGCGGCTGGCGGGTCAGCTGGTGTGTGGGCCACCTGGCTGGGCTGGCCGACGCCGACGCTTATAACCCGGACTACGCCAAGTGGCGCTATGACGATCTGCCCATTCTGCCGGAACCCTGGCAGATGGTGGTGAGCAAGGACAAGAAGAAACAGTTTGATGTGCTGAAGCAGCTGATGAACGCCCCGGATGTGACCGAAGTGGTAAACGCCTGCGACGCCGGACGCGAGGGGGAGCTGATCTTCCGCAGCGTCTATGAGCTGGCGGGCTGCCAGAAGCCCATGAAGCGGCTCTGGATTTCCTCAATGGAGGATTCCGCCATCCGGGAGGGCTTTGCAAACCTGCGCCCCGGTGCAGACTATGACGGCCTGCGGGATGCGGCCCTCTGCCGCGCCAAAGCGGACTGGCTGGTGGGTATCAATGCCACCCGGCTGTTTTCCGTGCTGTACCACCGGACCCTCAACATCGGACGTGTCATGTCCCCGACGCTGGCCCTCATTGTCCAGCGAGAAGCCGAGATCGACACCTTCAAGCCGGTGCCATTCTACACGGTCACACTGGAGCTGCCCGGTTTCACCGTTTCCGGGGAGCGCATGGCAGACAAGGCTGCCGCCCAACAGCTGAAAACGGCCTGCCAAGGTGCGGCTGCCACAGTGAAAAAAGTGGGGCGCAAAAACAAATCCGAGAAGCCGCCCGCCCTCTATGACCTGACCACCCTCCAGCGGGACGCCAACCGGCTGCTGGGGTTCACAGCCCAGCAAACCCTGGACTATTTGCAGAACCTCTATGAAAAGAAGCTCTGCACCTATCCTCGGACGGACAGCCGTTACCTGACTTCGGATATGGCAGCAAGTCTGCCGGAGCTGGTCCGGCTTACCGCTGGGGCGCTGCCCTTTGCCGCTGGTATGGAGCTTGCCTGCAATGCGGCACAGGTCATCAACGACAAGAAAGTGACCGACCACCATGCGGTGATCCCCACCCGCAACCTCCAGGGCGCGGACCTGTCCAGCTTGCCAGTTGGCGAAAAGGCGGTGCTGGAGCTGGTGGCCCTGCGGTTGCTGTGCGCTGTGGCTCAACCCTATATTTTTGCGGAAACCGCCGTTGTTGTGGAGTGCGCCGGTGCGGAGTTTACCGCCAAAGGCCGCACGGTGAAAGATCACGGCTGGCGGGCGCTGGACGCTGCATACCGCGCAGGGCTGAAAAATGTGGAGCCGGAAACCGAGGACAAGGCTCTGCCGGAGCTGTCTGAAGGTCAGACGCTGCCCCTTTCTGGTGCTGCCGTCAAGGAGGGCAAGACCACCCCGCCCAAGCACTTCACCGAGGATACGCTGCTTTCTGCTATGGAGACTGCCGGGAAGGACGATATGCCGGACAATGCCGAGCGCAAGGGGCTGGGGACCCCGGCCACCCGCGCCGGTATCCTGGAAAAGCTGGTGTCCACCGGCTTTCTGGAACGCAAAAAGAGCAAGAAAACCGTGCAGCTTCTGCCGTCCCATGATGCGGTGTCCCTTATCACCGTGCTGCCGGAGCAGCTGCAATCGCCCCTGCTGACCGCTGAATGGGAGTACCGGCTGGGTGAGATTGAGCGCGGCGAGCTGGCCCCGGAGGATTTCATGGATGGAATTTCCACCATGCTCAAGGAGCTGGTGGGAACCTATCGGATGATTAAGGGCACCGAGTATCTGTTCACGCCGCCCCGCGAGGTGGTGGGCAAATGCCCCCGCTGCGGTGGCGATGTGGCGGAGCTGCAAAAGGGG
>CAMGCA010000150.1 GCA_946011705.1 uncultured Clostridia bacterium
TCGCTTCGCACCTCTCCAATGGTAAACTGCCCGTCATGGAGCGCCGACAGAATGGAGATCAGCACATAGGGGTCATGCTCGATGCTGTCAAGGTCAAAGTGGTACTCGTCATAGTCATGGGTGGCCTCGTAGTTGTCCAGATATGCTTGCAGCTCGGCTTCCAGTGCAGCGTAGGCATCCTCGGCGGCCAGCATATCGCTGTCCTCGGAAAAGTAGGAGGACGCCGCAATGCCGCTTCCGGCGCTGCCAAACATGGCGGTGCAGGATTGCAGGCCGGTCAGAACCATCAGCAGCAAAAGCCCCAGCACCAGAACGGCCAGTGAACCTTTCCAGTGACGGGCCACAAAAGAGGCGGCCCGTTTGCTTTCCTCGGCGGCTGCCTTGGCCGCCTTGGTGGAGGATGCGGCTGTCTTGGCTGCGCCCTGTGCCGCCGTCCCTGCGGTCTGGCCCGCTGTCCGGGCGGCTTTGGCATACTGGCGCTTGATCTGCTGCTTTTGCCAGAACCGGGAAACGGGATTGGTGGCCGCCTGCGCGATCTCCGGGTTATCCCGCAAGGACTTCTGGTAAAAATACTCCGCGTTGGCGGCAAGGGCCTGACGCTCGGCTTTTTCTGCGGCCCGGTAGGGTTTCAGCTTGTGGTGCCGGATGCTGCTGCGGATGGCCCGGCCAGCCTGACGCTCGGCAAGTTCCTCCCCCTTATGGCCGCCCTCCACACCCACGTTTTCATGCTCAACTTCGTGGATTTTGCCGTGGGCGAATAGCAGCGCCTCCGAAACGGGACGGCCTGCCGGGTTGGGCTTTAACTTGGGAGGCCCTTTGTCCTGCTGTTCAAAACGCAGGGCGCTCTTGGCCTTGCCGGTGGCCTCGTCATAGACCGTTTCTTTCACGACAACACGTTTTTTCGGGATGGCGTCACGGGCTGCATCCAGCTTGTCAGCTTTCTGATCTGCTTTGCGGATATAGGGCTGCAAATCTGGGTCGGCCCGTTCTTCCTCGGTCAGTTGGAGCCGGGAGGATGGCCGGTGCAGGGCGGCGTCCCCCTCGGCAGCGGTGGCTGCTGCCTGTTTTGCGGACTTTTTGGCCTTATGCCGGTCATGGGCATCGTCGGCCCGTTCCAGCAGCTTTTCCGCTGTGCCGCCAGCCTCCGGGGTATAGTCCTGTTCAGCCTCCCGGCTGGAAATGTTCTCAACCTCGCCGGTGGCCTGATTTTCCAGCGTCAGGCCGTCGCGGGTCATGGCCTGTGTCACCTTGGGTTTGGCTTTCAGCTCTTTCAATGGCCGTCACCTCCTTTGCTGTGTTTTTGGGTCATTGGCTTACCACCTCGCTTAACCGGGTCGTCATAATCTTGTAGAGCTGGGTGTTGTGGGGGATCGGGTTGGTAAAGGGCAGCACCACATTTTCAAAGATCAAAAGGCCCTCGCCGGGTTCGGAATTGTCGATGTACTTCTGCTGGTCTGCCGACAGGTTGAGCCGTTCCGCAAGGATTTTTCTGTCCCCGGACGCCTGATTGAGCAGCGTGATAAAATCGCTGTTTTCCAGAATGTTTTCGATCTCCGGGGAGGAAAGCAGGTCTTTCACGTTCTGCGTCGCCCCGGTTGGGATGCCGCCCCATTTTCTGAACCGCTTCCAGATTTCAGCGGAATAGGCCGCCGTCTGTTCCTCTTTCAGAAGCAAGTGGAACTCGTCGGCAAAGTACCATGTGGCCTTGCCCTGGCTGCGGTTGGCGGTGACGCGGCCCCAAATCTGGTCTTGGACAATGAGCATCCCCAGCTTTTTGAGCTGCTTGCCCAGCTCCTTGATGTCAAAGGCCACAAGCCGGTTGCCGATGTCCACGTTGGTACGGTGGTTAAAGACATTCAGGGAGCCGGACACATACAGGTCAAGGGCCTGCGCTACACGGTCAGCCTCCGGGACGTGCTGATCTAACAGGGCTTTGTGAAGGTCGGACAAAATCGGCATATTTTCCGGGCTGGGGTCTGCCAGATAGGGCCGGTAGATCACCCGCACGGCCCGGTCAATGACCGTCTTTTCAATGGGTTCCAGCCCGTTCTTGCCGCCCATAACCAGCTCACAGAACGACAGCACAAAGTCGGATTTCAGGGCCAGCGGGTTATCGTCCTCGGAATAGTTCAGGTTGATGTCCAGCGGGTTCACATAGTCCCGGCTGGTAGGCGACAGCCGGATCACCTGACCGTGGAGCCGCTTCACCAGCGGATAGTATTCAGCCTCCGGGTCGGAGATAAAAATATCGTCAGGCGTCGTTAAGAACACACTGACGATCTCGGATTTACAGCTCATGGACTTGCCGCTGCCGGGGGTGCCTAATTTCAGACCGTTGGGACACCGGGCCTGTTTCCTGTCCAGCATAATCATGTTGTGGGACTTGGCGTTGACGCCGTAATACATGGCTGCGCCGCCCTGAAAAAGCTCCTGCGTCACAAACGGCACGAACACAGCCACGCTGGAAGTGGTAAGGCCCCGCTGAATTTTGATCTGGTTGACGCCCAGCGGCAGGCTGCTCACAAGGCCCTGTTCCTGCTGATAGTCCAGACGGACAAGGGAACAGTTGTATTTCTGCGCCACACCGGCGGCCTGAAACACATCGTTGCTCAACTTCTGTTTGGTGTCGGCCACGTTCAGCACAAGGAATGTCAGCATGAAAAGGCGCTCGTTGCGGGTCTGCAATTTCGTCAGCAGCTTTTTGGCGTCCTCCCCGTAGGTGGCAAGGTCGCTGGGCAGTATGTCCATATCGTAGCCGCTGCGGACGGCCTTTTTCTGCTCCTGTATCTTCATGGCGTCAAGGTCGGTGATCTTGCGCTTGATGGTCTTAATGGCCTCGGTCTGGTCGATGGCCTGCACATGGAGGTTCACTAAAATACTGCTGTCCGTATTGAGAAAATCGGCCAGCATTTCATCCGACAGCTCCGGGGCGAGGATTTGCAGGAAGCTCACCGCGCCGTATTTCCCGCCCATGCCAAAGGTCTTTGCATTGCCGAAGCACAGGGAGGATGGAGCGATAAAGTCCTTGGTGGAAAGGCCGGAGGGGGTCATCCACTTCCAGTCAAAATTGAATAGCTCCCCGTCCGGGTGGAACACTCCATGCAGCACTGCAAGGCGTTCTTTGCCGTTCATCACATGGGCCACAGCTCCCATCGTCTTGAAGTAACCTAAGAGGTCAAGGCCGATGCGGTTCAGTCTGGCCCTTGCGGATTTTGGGCTGTCGGCCTCAATGGTGAACGTCAGGTACTTGGTCTTGACGATGCCGTTGTTGCCGTTTGCAAGCTGCTTTTGCAGGATGCCGGTGTACTCGGCCCGGATGTCGTCGAAGTCGTCCCCCTGCGGCGCGATCTCAAAGCTCTTGGCGTACTGCACCGGGTCAACCCTGCGGTTCAGGAACGAAAACTGGACGTGGATAGAGGCGTCCACATAGTTGTAGAGGTCGCACAGGTGTTCAAAGATGGCCGTCTTGGTGTCCGGCTGGGCGAGCTGATAGCTGATGTCCTCAAAGGCAATGCACTTGGAAAAGGTGTTTTTCGTCAGGCGGCACACGCCGTCCGGGTACATGGCCTCATAGGGGATGGTGGCCTGCGCCGTATGGGGCTTGCCGTCGCCCTTGTACTTGCGGATTACCGCGTCAATTTCTTTTCGCTGGGCGCGGGTCAGCTTTGTTTTTTCGGGTTCTCTTGGGATTTCTTTTTTGGACAATGGCCTTTACCTCCTGTTCCATTTGATGCTGCCGCATAAGGGCGGCGTAGGCGTTGTTGGTCTGGTAGGGGCGCTCCTTGGGGCGGAGGAAGCAGCACTGAATCATCTGCATTACCACCACTTCAAGGGGCTGGCCGTGACGCTCATACATGGCAAGCAAAAAGCCCGGCAGCATGATAAAGACCATAAGCAGGGCCGCCGCACTGGTGGAGAGATAGTCACGGGTGAGAAAGTATAACGGGACGCCTACCAGCAGCGCCCCGCCAAAACAGATTAGTTGCCGTTTGGTAAGGCCAAACACAACCTTGGATTTCACATGGGTTAAGTCCTTGGGGACAGTTACATAAGCCATCTGGCACCTCCTTTCACGACAGGTTTAAGGTAAGATCACATTCCACTTCGTTGCCCCACGCATCCCAGCCGGGGCATTTCTGTCTGGCAAACAGCTCCACGCGGGGCAAGTCACCCGCCAGCTCCACGATCTTGTCACGGGTCACATCCGGCTTTTTACTGTGCTGTTCAATCGGGCTGATAATAAACTGATGGACAGCGGCAGAATGGCGTTTCGGTTTGCCGCGCTTTGCCAGCAGGCAGATTTCCGCGTTCCCTCTTGTCCAGTAACCCAGCCCGTAAAACCATGTGGGGCTTTTGCGGTTCTGTTTCAGCCAGACAAAAGCCACCGTCTTGAACGTAAAGCCCCATGCCCGGATAAGCTGCAATGCCTCCGGCAACATGGGAAACGTGGCCCATAAAAACAGCAGACAGTCCTTGGCAGCCAGTGCTTCCACCGGCAGGGCGCACAGCTCGTCTATGCTCATGGTGGGATAGTGATTTTCCGCTGCACCCGATTTGTTTTTGCACTCATACCGCCACGGCGGATCGGCGTAAATGATGTTGTATGTTGAAATAAATGATTTCCTCCTGTGTGTAGTTGATTTTCAATGCGCCGAGAATACGGATTTGCTGATGCTGCCGGTCTTGAACAGGCAAAAGCACAGAAGCACCGTGTAGCCCATGCAGCCCCAGATTGCGCCGGATATGTCAGAAGCGGAAGCAATGTTCTGTATCAGCACCGCATAGATACCGACAACAACCATGATTAAAAAGGCTTGGAAGCCCAGCGCCAGCAGGGATTTCAAGTAGTTCTGGCCCATGCCGCGCCACTCGCTGTTTCCCATGGTGGCAAGGGGGATAGGCCCTAACGAGGTCACGACGTAAATTTCAATCATGCGCCCGTAGGTCACAAGGAAAATGCAGATGGCGAGGATGTTCATGGTAAGGCCAACTACAAGGGTCTGGAACCACAGTCCCAGAAGCCCGCCCACACTCATAGCCTCCAACTGGCTTTCAAGGTCAGGTATCAGGCTGTTAAAGTCCACGGACGTTTCCCCGATAATCACACCGGCGCTTTGGTTGACGACGCTCTGGGTGGCGTCAAAGATGCCCATGACGATGTTCCATGTGTTGCAGACAATGAGGATGGCAAACGCAGACGTGAAAAGCCAGCGGAAGAACATGGAACTGTCAAAGTCGTGCATATTGTTTTTCTCTGTTATCATCTGTATCAGCTCCATGCACATGACACAGGCAAGGATGGCCGCTGCGATAGGCAGCACCACCGTTTCAGACAGGTTTTGCAGCATATTGAAAATGCCGCTGTTTGATTTTGTCAAGATTAGTTGACACATTTTCCTCAAGGATTTTGTACCCTATG
>CAMGCA010000151.1 GCA_946011705.1 uncultured Clostridia bacterium
GTCCAAGGTGTTAAAAATCGTCTTTACGTTATTCAATTTACAAGGTACAGACGCGCTTTCCGCTGCTGCAGGAAGCTTTTGTATTATATCACATTCGAATCTGTTTGTCAAGAACTTTTTTCGTTCTTTTTCAAACTTTTTCGAGCGGATTCTTTCCTCGCTGCTCTCGTGAGCAACTCGGACATCTTAGCACAGATGATTCCATTTGTCAAGAACTTTTTAACATTTTCTTTCAAATTTCTTCATCTTTTCCTTGACGCCGCCGCTCTCGCGGACAGCTTGCGTATATTATCATATACTGTCCCATTTGTCAAGAGATTTTTACCGGATTTTAGAGCTGATTTTTCCGATCCTCTGGATGAAGTCTTTTATCCCTAAATTTCTGGTTCTTCAGACGTCTTCTTACCAATCCTCTGCCTGACGGAGTCATGGTAATATAAGGCATCCCCAGGCATTTTAACGTTGCCAGATGCCATATCAGGAACGCGAGTCCTGCAAGTATCCCCCATATTCCCGCAAATGTCGCCAGTACGCCCAGGCCGAACCGCCATACCCGTATAGCTTCCGCCAGGTCTCTGTTGGGCAGGATAAAACCACAGACCCCCGCGATGCTGACCACGATCAGAACCACCGGGGAGATCAGCCCTGCGTCCACTGCCGCCGTGCCCACAACGATACCGCCGATTGTGGATACCGATTGTCCGATGGCCTGAGGCAGGTGAATACCGGACTCCTGGAGCAATTCAAAGGCGATCAGCAGTCCCAGCGCCTCCGCTGCTGTGGAAAAGGGCACCTCCTGTTTGCTGGTCATAATAATGTTCAGCAGCTTCTCCGGCACCCACTGTGGATGAAACTCGATCAGCGCGATATACAGTGCGGGCAGCAGCAGATTCAGCAGCAGCGCCCCGTATCGCAGCACCCGAATGCAGGAGGCGGAGATATAGTCCCGACTCCTGTCTTCCATGCTTTCCATGAGGTAGCCCAGATTGGTGGGGGCCAGATAGGCCAGCGGCAGACCGTCCACCATCAGCCCCACCCGTCCGTCCAGCAGCCCCTGACAGAACCGGTCCGGGCGTTCCGTGTACTGCATCAGTGGAAAGGCCGTCCTTCTGGAGCCGGTGACATATTCCTCCACCGCCGAGGGAGACAGCAGTCCGTCAATATCGATGGATTCCAACCTGTCCTTCATTCTCTGCACCAGTTCCGGGTTCGTCAGGCCTTCGACCCACACCACCGCCACGTTGGTCAGGCTCCGCTGTCCCACTGTGGTTCCATAAATCCTCAAGTCCGGCGTCCGCAGATGCCGTCGCAGGAGGCTGGTGTTAATCCGGATGTTCTCCACGAAGGCATCCTTTGGGCCTTTGACGGTATTCTCCACCTCCGGTGCGTCCGGCCCACGGTTGACCCCGGTTTTAATTTCAAAGGCGATGGCTCCCACGTCCGGAAACAGAATCACGCAGAAGCCGTTGACCAGCTTTTTGAACACCGTCTGCAGGTCCTCACAGGGCACTGCCACGCTGTTGTATACCGCGCCGTGGAGGGCTGCGTCATAAAGCTCCCGCATACTGCCGCCCCGGAGGTTCTCGGAGATGGGTTTCAGAATGTATTCCGACATATCCCCGCCGGACACCACCCCGTCAACGGCATAGGCATATAGTGTATCCTCTCCGCAGCGCAGCACCCTTCTGATAAAGTCGTCCGTCTGGGTAAACTGCTTCTGAATTTCCTTGTCCGTCACTGCCCTCACCTCACTTGGAACAGTCTGCCCGGATATTGCTTTTTTTACTCAGAAATGGTATACTTTCTTATTATTGTGATGGGAGGGTTCTTTCATGAGCGAAATCAAAAGCATTCAGCAGAAGACCCACAACCGATATCTTAACTATTATGAGCTGGAAGCCGTTCACCGGGACGGAAGCGTCTCCCCCTATTATATGGCGTCCCGGGCAAAGGACGCTAACCATCTCAAAGCCGTAACCCGTGAGAATAAACCGGACGGTGTGATTCTGTACGGCGTATACGGTGAAGCGAAGGACCGGGTGGTGCTGATCCGCCAGTACCGCTACCCGCTGGGGGATTACGTCTATGAGTTTCCCGCGGGACTTGTGGAGGAGGGCGAGGAAATGGGCGCAGCGGGCATCCGGGAAATGTACGAGGAGACCGGGCTTACCTTCACCCCCGTGGACGCGAGCAGCTATTCCCGGCCCTTCTTCACCACCATCGGCATGACAGACGAAAGCTGCGGCACGGTTTTCGGCTATTGCAGCGGGGAGCCTACCAGCGTGCACGAGGAAGCTTCCGAGGAGATTCAGGTGATTCTCGCCGACCGGGAAGAAGCAAGGCGGATCTTGCGGGAAGAAAACGTGGCCATCATGTGCGCCTATATGCTGATGCACTTTATCGCCAGTGAGGGAGACCCTCTGGCATTTGTTAAGGGGTAATTATTATGTCTCATACCATCGCCGCCGTGTCCACCGGCTCTCAGGTCAGCGCCATCGGCATTATCCGCCTGTCCGGGGACGATTGCATCGCCGTCGCGAGCAAGGTGTTCACATTAAATAGCAAAAAATCACTGTTCGAGGCTTCTGACCGCCGCCTGTATCTGGCCACCCTCCACGATAAGCAGGGCCGCTGCCTCGACCAGTGCATGGCGGTGGTTTCCCGGGGGCCCCACAGCTACACCGGGGAGGACACGGTGGAATTCCACTGCCACGGCTCCCCCGCCGTGCTGGCCGCCGGGCTGGAGGCGCTGTACCTTGCCGGAGCAAAGCCTGCCAAGCGGGGGGAATTTACCAAGCGATCCTTCCTGAACGGCAAGCTGGATCTGACCCAGGCGGAAGCGGTCATTGACCTGATCGAAGCCGATACCGCCGATGCCGCCGCCAATGCCGCCGGACAGGTGGGGGGCGTGCTGCAAAAGAAGCTTGCCCCCATCTATGACGATCTGGTGAATCTGTGCAGCCACTTCCATGCGGTGCTGGATTATCCCGACGAGGACATTGAGGACTTTGGCCTGCAAAATTACAGCGGAACGCTCAAAACTGACGCACGGCAATTATATGATCTGCTGAAAACCTACTCCCAGGGCCGTATCTTAAAGCAGGGCGTGTCCGCGGCCATCGTGGGCAAGCCCAATGTGGGAAAATCCAGCCTTCTCAACGCGCTTGCCGGCTACGAGCGCTGTATCGTCACCGACATCCCCGGCACCACCCGGGACGCTGTGGAGGAGACTGTGATGCTGGGCTCCACCCGGCTGCGGCTTCTGGACACCGCCGGTATTCACGAAACCACTGATACTGTGGAATCCATAGGCGTGGAACGCTCCCGGCAGGCAATCGAGAAGGCCGATCTGGTTCTGTTTGTCTGCGACGGCTCCAAGGAGCTGACCCAGGCGGACTACGATATCATCGACCTGTGCAGTGAAAAGGAAAATGCCATTGCCCTGATAAACAAAACCGATTTGGGCAGCGAAATAGACCCCGGCGACTTACCCTTTCTGTGGGTTGTGCCCGTCTGTGCCAAAACAGGTGCCGGCCTTGACCAGCTGGCGGGCGCGGTGGATAGCCTGTTTGAAAATGACACGCCCTGCGACGGCTCCATCCTTACCAACGCCCGGCAGTATGACGCCTGCCGCCGGGCCTACGAAGCCATGTTGAACGCCCTGAAGGGCTTGCAGCTAGGCCTGACCCCCGACGCGGTGCTCACCGACGTGGAGGAAGCCATGGAGGCCATGGGCGAGGTCACGGGTGCCACCGTCCGGGAGGACATCACCGCCAGAATTTTTGAACGTTTTTGTGTAGGAAAATAGGAATCATCCGCGAAGCGGATACCACAATTGTCAATTGTCAACTCTCAATTGTCAATTTTCTCAGTAAGGAATGAAACGCATGATTTATCTTGATAACTCTGCCACCACCAAGCCCTGTCCGGAAGCGGTGGAGGCCATGACCAAAGCACTGACCGAGAACTGGGGCAACCCCTCCGCCCTGTACCAGTTTGGCATCGACACCGCCCGCCTGCTGCGGCAGGCTCGGCACAGCGTTGCCGCCGCCATGGGGGCAGAGCCTGAGCGGGTGTTCTTCACCTCCGGCGGCACGGAGGCCGACAACTGGGCCGTGTTCGGCACCGTCAAACGCATGGGCAAGCGGGGAAAACACATCATCACCACCGCCATGGAGCACCACGCCATCCTCAACTGCATGGCGGACTTGGAAAGCAGGGGCTTTGAAGTCACTTATCTGAAGCCCGATGCCATGGGCCGGGTATCCGTTGAGGATTTGAAAGCCGCCCTGCGCAAGGACACCATTCTGGTCTCCATCATGATGGTCAACAATGAGGTTGGCTCCGTCATGCCCATCGCTCAGATGGCAAAGCTGACCCACAAGCTCTGTCCCGATGCCATTTTCCACACCGACGCGGTGCAGGGCTTTCTGAAAATCCCCTTCGCCGCGAAAAATCTGGGGGCTGACCTGATTTCCGTGTCCTCTCATAAAATTCACGGCCCCAAGGGCGCGGGAGCGCTGTACATTTCCCCCCGCTTAAAATCCTTCCCTCCCCTGCTTTTGGGCGGTGGTCAGGAGGGTGGTATGCGCAGCGGAACGGAAGGCGTACCCGGAAGTCTCGGTTTTGCCGCCGCCTGCGCCGCTGTCAGCGCAACTTTCCGGGAGGATATTCTGCGGGAAAGCGGCCTGATTGCGGAATTTGCGGAGAAATTTGCCGCACTGGAGGGCGTGCGCGTCAACGGCGCCCATGAAGCCCCCCATATTCTGTCTCTGGCCATTCCCGGCGTGCCGGTGCAGAACACCATCAACATTTTGCAGGATCACGGCATCTGTGTCAGCGCCGGCAGCGCCTGTGCCAAGGGCCACCGCAGCCATGTACTCACCGCCATGGGACTGCCCCCCGAAACCATTGACGCTTCCTTCCGCATTTCCCTGTGCCGGGACACCACCCGGGAGGAACTGGAAGCTCTCTACACCGTCCTCCGGGATGAAGTCCTGCCCCGTGTGCGGTAAATTGTTATTTGGCGGGGAGCCGCCGCCAAATAACAATTTGTCGATCTGTTTTTGAAATCCTCCCGGGAACAAAGTTTCAGCATTTCCGCGCCGATTGGATAAATCGGCGCGTTTTTCCATAATCTGCAACTTGCCTTCAAAAAAGTTGCATAACCCCCTTGTTTTTTGCACAGAATTCTGTTACAATGCGTAGGCCTAAATCTTTCTAGGGAGGACATTTGTACATGAGTTATGTCGACGAAACACTGGCTCGGGTCAGGCAGCAGAACCCGGACCAGCCGGAGTTCAACCAGGCAGTCTACGAGGTGCTGGAATCTCTGCGCCCCGTCATTGAGAAAAACGAGGAAGCTTACCGCCGGGACGCGCTGCTGGAGCGGCTGACGACCCCCGAGC
>CAMGCA010000152.1 GCA_946011705.1 uncultured Clostridia bacterium
ACCAGGGCGGGATGGGTGTCGTTGATCTGGATGACGTTCTTCTCGTGGAAATTCTTCAGCGTGCCGTAGGTGTTGAGGTGCTTGGTGGCGATGGACTGGATGGTGGCGGAGACGAAGAAATACTGCTGCTTCAGCCGCAGGGACTTGCCCTCGTAATGGTTATCCTCGGGATAGAGCACCTTGGCGATGGTCTCCGCCATGGCCTCGTCCTCGGCGGCCTTGAGATACTCGCCCTTGGAAAACAGCAGCATATCCACAGGCTTCACGGCGCGGGCGTCCCACAGGCGCAGCGTGTTGACGTGCTCGGTGTCGTAGCCCGCCACCACCATGTCGCAGGGGATGGCCTGGACCACGGTGGCGTTCTCGTTGACGATGTGGTGGTGGCCGTCGCTCCAGAACTCCCGCAGCGTGCCGCCGAAGCGGACCTCCTGGGCCTCGTCGGGCTTGGGCAGCAGCCACGCAGAGCCAAGGTCCTTCCAGTTGTCGGGCAGCTCCACCTGCTGGCCCTCCACGATCTTCTGCTTGAAGATGCCCAGCTCATAGCAGATGGAATAGCCGGTGGCGGGGATCTCCAGGGTGGTCATGGAGTCCAGATAGCAGGCGGCCAGACGGCCCAGACCGCCGTTGCCCAGGGCATCGTCCTCGATATCCTCCAGAACCGCCAGATCCACGCCCCGCTGGGCGAACAGCTTCTTCATCTCATCCAGGATGCCCAGATTAAACAGGTTGCTGTAGACCAGACGGCCGATCAGATACTCGGCGGAAATATAGTAAGCCTTGCGCTCATGCATACGGGTCTTCTTGGCATGGCTCCAGTTGTCGGAAATCGCCATCATCACCGCCTGACCCAGAGCCTCATGCAGCTCCTGGGGAGTGGCGTCCTTCAGGGATACGTCGTAAGTGTACTTCAGCTGTGCTTCGGTCCACTTCAGGATGTTCACACAATTCAGATTCATCTTTTCAAGCCTCCATAGTATCAGCGGAAATACCGCCATTTGGTTTCAAACCGCGTTGCGGTTGCAGCTACGAAATGCCGTGGGCGCAATCCTTAACGGATTAGTAAAAAAGTGAAACGTTTCCATCTCATCCCACACTGTTATAGAATACTGTCATTTTCCTGTTTTGTCAAGCAAAACCCGCCGAAAGCAGGGGATTTTTTCTATTTTTGGCATATGGTTCAAATTATGTCCCATAATACGGCGGATAATTCCCCGGATACACAAAAAAGAGGTTCTATAATGAATTTATGGAATCGGGCGGTAGGTGCCGCCGCGAATTTCGTAGCCATGCCCGTTCCGGGGCTGCCACTGATAGCGGTGCTTCCCTTCCTCAGGGAACAGGCTCGCCATGATGGCGGCAATCACGCCGCCGTGGGCAACCAGTGCCGTACCGTCAGGAAGTTCCGAAAACGCTTCCAGCACCCGGCGGGTCATCTGGGTTCCGCTTTCCCCTCCCGGCGGGGTGTTGGCCTCGTTGTCGCCGGTGAGCCAGGCCTGATAGGCAGGGTCATCCTTGAGCATTTCGTAGCTTTTCATCTCGAAATCCCCGAAATCCACCTCCCGAAACCGGGAGTCCACGGAATAAGGCACATTTCCGAACAGAATTTCCAGAGTTTCATTGGTGCGCTTCATGCCGCTGGTGACAAACCGTTCCGGGGCGATGGCGTACGCAAGGGATTGCAGTTCTTCTCTGCCAGCTTCCGACAGGGGCAGATCGGTACTGCCGCAGTAGAGGTGTTTTTCATTGGCCTGGGTTTTCCCGTGGCGAATCAGATAGATGCTCATTTCAGCCGCTGCTCCAACCCGCAGAAAATCCGACTGACCTGCCGGGCCTCCGATGCCAGATACTGGCACAGCCGTCCGCTTACGTGCCGCCACTGGCGCTGTACCGGGTCAATGGGCACCACGCCGCTGGACAGGTCATTGCAGATCAGGATGCTGTTCTGCCAGTCTTCCCGGTGCTCCTGAACGTATGCAATGGGATCCATTTCCTGCTGGATGCAGGCATAGCAGAATTCTTCCAGCGCATTGACGCAGGGCTTGGAAAAGTCAATTTCCGTGCCCGTGCAGGTAAAAATGTCCTCCGGGGCCAGAGAAAAAGCCGCTTTCGCGTAGTCCAGCTTTCCCTGATATGCCCCGCCGATAATCAGAATCATGGATTTCCTCCTCACAGCAGCGCGAATACCGCCGCGCCGCAAAGCTCGCTGATGGTCAGGGCGTAGCCCGCGATGTCCCCGTTCATGCCCGCAAGGCTCCGGTAGCCCCGGCGCAGAGCCAGTCCGTAGCCCACTATGCAGCCAATGAGCGCAAAGCCACAAAGCCCGCAGAGCGCAAAACCCAGCACCACAAACAGGCACAGCATCCCAGTCAGCACAGCCAAATGGGAGGCAGGCTTTTTCTGGGCGGCATACTGGCTGGTGGACATGGAGGGCAGAGCCGTCACCGCCAAAGCGGAGCAGCAGCGGCTCACGGCGGGTAAAAACAGCAGAATCAGGCAGTTTTTCTCACCGGGAACACTGGAAAACACCGCAAACTGGGCAAGCAGCAGCATACACAGTCCAATCACCGCAAAGGAACCCACATGGGAATCCTTCAGAATCTCCCGGCGGCGGGCTAAATCCCGGCAGGATTTTACCGCGTCCGTCACGTCCATAAAGCCGTCCAGATGGAGAAATCCGGTGGCAAGGTAGGGCCACAGAGCCAGAATCAAAGCCCGAATCAGCACAGGAAGGCCCAAAAATTGGGTCAGCCAACCGAGGAAGGCCCACAGAGCCCCGATTTCCAGTCCCACCAGCGGCAGCATGGGCAGCATCAGGGGCCGGGCGTCCTCGTCCCAGACCCGGCAGGGACAGGGAATGGCGCAGAACATACTCTGGCACATGAAGAAGGCGTGAACAATCCGCTTCATACCGGCAGTCCTCCCTTGTGAAAAATCAGCTGCCCGGCGCTGACCTCAATCACCGTGTCGCTGACCTGCGCCAGCAGGCGGTCAATCTTCGCAAGGCACCGGCGGTAGCACTCCGTGGACTCGTCGTAGCGCTGGGCATCGGAGTAAATGTAATCACTGACAATGACGGCGTTGGCAACACTTTTGGCAAAGAGTGCCACGTCCTCCGCACATTTTTCCGCGGCATCCAGGTCCATTTCGTAGTTTTTTTCCGGCGGGAACATAATGTTTTGCAAGAGGGCCGTCACGCTGTCCAGCAAAAAGGAGCTGTTTGTGTCGTATTGCAGGCAGGACAGAATATCCGCTCCGCACTCGATGGTTTCAAAGCCCAGCCCGTTCCGGTCGGCAACGTGCTTGCGGATGCGCTCCCGGTCTTCCTCGTCCACGGGGATCATGGTTGCCACATAGTACCGCTTTCCGCCCCTGGCCGGCTTCACCGCCAGGGTCTGGGCGACGCCGGCCTTGCAGATCTTCGCCCCGCCGGAGACAAAGACGGTCATACCCCGGCCTCCACGGTGAATTTATCACCCTCCCGAATTTCGTCCAAGTAGCCGTCGTCAATGCCCGCCTGATCGAAGGTCGCCATGTCGTTGATGATGGCGCAGGCAGCTTCCAACACCTGGAAGGCCAAGGGGCAGCCGCTGCCCTCGCCCAAGCGCATCCCCAGCAGGAAAATGGGCTGCAAGTCGAGGGCCTCCATGGCAAGGCGGTAGCCGATTTCAAAGGATGCGTGGCTGGGAATCAGGTAACCCTGAACATTGGTGCACAGCCGGACGGCGCACAGGGCCGCCACCACGGAAATGAAGCCGTCAATCACCACCGGTCGGTGGGTCAGGGCGCTGCCGATGAAGCCACCGCACATGGCGGCGATGTCAAAACCGCCCACCTTGCTCAGCACATCCACCACGTCATCGGGGTTGGGCTGGTTGATCTCGATGGCCTTACGGATGGCGTTCTTCTTTTTCAGCAGGCCCTCGTCGGTAAGGCCGCCGCCACGGCCCGTGACCTTCTCCACATCCGCGTCCAGCAGGACGGACAGAATGGCAGAGGAAGTGGTAGTATTGCCGATGCCCATTTCGCCGATGCCAAAGACATCCGCCTCCGTATTCCGGGCCAGCTCGATGCCGGTGAGGATGGCGGTCAAAGCCTGCTCTCGGGTCATGGCGGGGCCTTTGGTCATATTCCGGGTGCCGTAGGCGATTTTTTTATTGAGGACGGCAGGGTCCCGGATTTCCGCGTTGACACCCATGTCGCAAACGGTAATGGCGGAGCCGAAGTGCTTTGCCAGCACCGACGCGCCGGTTTTTGCCCGGGTCAGATTGATGGTCTGCATCAGCGTCACGCTCTGGGGAGAGCTGGCAACACCCTCCTCGAACACACCGTTGTCGGCGGCAAACACCAGAAGGTGCTTCTTCGCAACGGAATTATGTACCTTGCCGGTAATACCAGCCAACTGGATGGACAGATCCTCCAGCCGTCCCAGACTTCCGGGGGGCTTGGCAAGCTGGGCCTGCCGCTCCCGGGCCTTCGCCATGGCGGCCTCGTCCAGAGGAAATACCGACTGCAAAATCCCTTTTAATTTTGTTTCCATGTTAATACTCAACCCCTTTTCTCGCCGCTATGCCCCGGTCATAGGGGTGGCGCAGCTTGCGCATTTCGGTGATATAGTCCGCCAGCTCCATCAGCGCCGGGGAAGGGTCTCGGCCCGTGAGCGCCACTTCCAAATGGCAGGGCTTGTTCCTCAGAAAATCTGTCACCAGCGTTTCCGGCACCACGCCCCGGTTGCAGGCGGAAACGATTTCATCCAGAATCAGAAGGTCTGCTTCGGCTGCTGCGGCAGTGACCTGCCGGAACAGGTCAGTGTAGTCCTCCCGGGCCTGAATACGCTGCTCCGGGGTCATGGCGTGGTAAAAGCCCTTTACCGTCTGGGCGTGGATGGTGCGGATACCCGGCAGACGTTTCAGGGATTCTATCTCGGAGGAACTGCCGTCCTTAAAAAACTGGGTGAAAATCACCCGCTTGCCCGCGCCGGAGGCCCGAACCGCCAAACCAACCGCGGCAGAGGTTTTTCCTTTTCCATCACCGCAGTACAGATGAATCAAGCCAGCCATGTCAAACCTCCCGGTTCAGAACGCGGTAAACCAAATCCATGTCCAGCCCCTGCCGGACGGCGTCCGCAAGGAGATCGTACTGCCGCTCCTTGTATTCGGCGGCATCGTAGGTTTCCAGCGCGGAAAAATCCAGTCCCTTTTGGGTGCAGACCGCTTTCAGAACGGTGTCCGCGATCTGGGGGGCATCGAAAATTCCGTGGATGTAGCTGCCGTAGACGTTGCCACCTCCGTTGAGGACGGGCAGCTTCTCCTGACTACGGCCCATGTGGATTTCGTAGCCTTCATAGCCCAGGCCGTTGAGATTTTCCAGCATACCCGTGACCCCGGCAAACACGCCACGGGTCTGGGC
>CAMGCA010000153.1 GCA_946011705.1 uncultured Clostridia bacterium
TATTTACGCTGGAAGGAAATCCCATTTTTTGGAGATTATGTGCTGAAAATTGCCCTTGGAATGGCAATTCTCAGCTTTTTACTGGCACTGAATACGAAAATATCCATCGGAAACCCTGTCAGCCGGACACTGGGAGCAGTTTCGTTTGAAGTGTACCTGCTCCACGGCGGAGTGTTTTTCGCGCTGGAAAGCGCTTTCCCGGAGCTGAATTCCGGCGTGTTTATTCTGGCAAGTCTGCTTCTGACCATTCTTTTGTCCCTGGCGGCCCGGAAGCTCAGTGAACGGATTCTGAATCCATTTGATAAAAAACAGCAGATGCTGCAAAGATAGGAGAACGCCTATGTCTCAGGAAAAGAAACTCAACGGCACGGTCATCGTGACCTACCGCTGCAATGCCAGATGCTCCATGTGCAACCGCTATAAGGCCCCCTCCAAACCGGAGGAGGAAATCTCCATTGAAACCATCAAAAAGCTTCCCAAGATGTACTTCACCAACATCACCGGTGGCGAGCCCTTTATCCGCACGGATTTGAAGGACATCGTCCGGGAGCTGTACAAGAAGTCCGACCGAATCGTCATTTCCACCAACGGTTTTTTCACAGACCGCATTGTGGAGCTGTGCAAGGAATTTCCGCAGATTGGCATTCGCATCTCCATCGAGGGTCTGGAAGCAACCAACAACGAAATCCGGGGACTGCCCAACGGCTACCAGCGGGGCTATCAGACATTAAAGACCCTGCGGGAAATGGGCATGAAGGACGTGGGCTTCGGCATGACCGTACAGGATAAGAACGCCCCCGATCTGGTGCCGCTCTATAAAATTTCCGATGAGATGGGCATGGAGTTCGCCACCGCGTCCTTGCACAACAGCTTCTATTTTGTGGAGGCGAAAAATATCATCCACGACCGGCCTATGGTGGCCAAAAACTTTGAAGCCTTAGTCAATGAGCTGCTGAAAAGCAACAGCCCCAAAAAGTGGTTCCGGGCCTACTTCAACCACGGCCTGATCAACTACATCTATGGACAGAAGCGGCTGCTGCCCTGCGATATGAGCTTCGACACCTTCTTCATCGACCCCTACGGCGACGTGATGCCCTGCAACGGAACCAAGGACAAGGAGGTTATGGGGAATCTGAACCGGCAGAGCTGGGACGAGCTGTGGAGCAGCCCGGAAGCCGAGGCCGTTCGGGCCAAGGTGCGCTGCTGCGACCGGGACTGCTGGATGATCGGCTCCGTCAGCCCCGCCATGCACAAGTATATCTGGGTGCCTGCCGCCTGGGTGGTGTGGCATAAATTCAAGGCCCTGTTCATGAAAAAGCCCTACTCCATGTATGAAAACAGGATCTGCCGGGACTACCGGGACGGCAAGGTCAGCAAGGAAGAACTGGACGCCTGCTCCACCTGCGACATGCACTGCCAGGTCAATAACGGCCTGAGCGAGGCAAGTCAGGCACAGCTGGCGGAAAAAACCGGCGAGGAAATCGTGGATGCGGACATCGCGGCCCAGCTGGGGAAGTAACATGAAGGTACTGCATCTGATGGTATCCGGGCGGGCCGGGGGAATTGAAAGCCTGCTGAGAGATTATGTAAACTATTCCCGCCATGAAAACCTGTTCCTGTTCGCCTGGGACGGCGGACCGATGGCGGATCAGATTGAAAACAGCGGCTGCCGGGTGATACGGATGAATCAGCCTCAGGAGGGCTCCCGGGCCGTGTGCCGCCGGATTCTGGAGCTGTGTAAGCAGGAGCGGGTGGCGGCAATCGTGGTGCATCACGAGGCACCGCTGCTGCGTCTTGCCGCCCTGCTGGCAAGGCACCGCTGCCCGGAAATCCGGGTGTTCTGCTATGCCCATTCCGATGCCCGGTTCCTCTGCGGCACCGGGAAAAAGGTTGGTTTGGCGGTGAAAAAGCAGATTTTCCGCTACACCTTCCGGCGGGCAGATAAGGCCGTTGCCATTTCCAATGCGGTAAAGGACAGCCTGATGGGGTATCTGGGCGTACCGGAGGAACATATCGCGGTTATCTACAACGGGGCAGTTCTGTCCCGGTTTCATCCCGTAGAGCGCCGCCCGGCGGGGCCGCTGCGGCTGATCTATGTGGGCCGTTTGATCGAAGAAAAGGGCGTGCAGAATACCCTCACCGCATTAAGCCGGTTGAAGGATGTGGATTACCGGTTCACAATCGTCGGAGACGGGGATTATCGCCAGACGCTGGAGGCCCTGGTGAAGGAGCTGGGCATTGGAGATCAGGTGGATTTTCTGGGCACCCGCTCGGATGTGCCGGAGCTGCTGGCGGGGGCGGATGTGTTTATCCATCTGCCGGACTGCGCCGAGGGCTTTGGCATCGCCGTGGTGGAGGCCCTGGCCAGCGGCCTGATTTGCGTCTGCAATGACCGGGGGGCGCTGCCGGAGATTGTGGAAGACGGTGTGAGTGGAGTGATTGTGCAGAGCGGCGATTCGGTGACCGCGCTTCTGCGCAGCCTGATTCCCGGTTCGGCGCAATGGGAGAGAATTCGCCGGGGCGCGGTGGAAGCCGCGCAGAAGTTCTCCATCGAGGCCTTTGCGGCCAAGCTGGACGATCTGATTGAGGAACCGTAATATGCGTCGGTGTATTGCCATTGGCCTGATTTTGTGCCTGCTTTTCACCGGCTGTTCCCTGCCTGGGAAGGGAAAGCAGCAGTATCAGGCCACCTATCTGGATGTATTTGACACCGTGACCGTCATCAGCGCGGTGATGGACAGGGAAGAGTCCTTCCGGCAGCAGGCGGAGGAAATCCACGGGCTGCTCCTTCGGTATCATCAGCTGTTCGACGTTTATAACGACTACCCGGGCCTGAACAACCTGAAAACCGTCAACGACCACGCCGGGATTGGCCCGGTGCAGGTGGACGGGGAGATTATCCGTCTGCTCAAGGATTGCAAGGATTATTACGAATTGACAGACCACGCCGTAAACGCGGCCATGGGCAGCGTTCTGCGGCTGTGGCACGAGGCCAGGACTGCGGGCCTGGATGATCCGGCCCACGCCGCCCTGCCTGATGCCGCCGCCCTGCAAAAAGCCGCCGCCCATACGGACTGGGCAGCGGTGGAAATGAACGAGAAAGCGGGGACGGTTTACATTACGGATCCCGAACTGCGGTTGGACGTAGGCGCTGTGGCCAAGGGCGGGGCTGCCCAGCGGGCGGCGGAAGCGGCTCCCGAGGGCTTTCTGATCAGCGTGGGCGGCAACGTCTGCGCCACCGGCCCGAAAGATGACGACGGTACCCCCTGGGTGGTGGGCATCACCGACCCGGATGGGGGGGCCGAATACCTGCACACCCTGTACGATACCGACAGCGCCATTGTCACCAGCGGCGATTACCAGCGCTACTATGTGGTGGATGGGGAAATCTATCACCACATTATCGATCCGGAAACCCTGTATCCGGCAAGGCGTTTTTGCAGCGTTACGGTGATCTGCCAAGATTCCGGTCTGGCAGACGCCCTGTCCACGGCCCTGTTTGTCCTGCCCCGGGAGGAGGGAGAGACGCTGGCCAAAAGCTGCGGTGCGGAGGCAATGTGGGTGGATTTGGAAGGAAATCGCTTCTATACCCCCGGCTTTCAAAATTGGATATGCGGATAAAGAAAAGCCCCGGTTCGGAATTGCGAACCGGGGCCTGTTTTATACAATGCGTGTCCATTCCGTCATCAGCAGACCGGGCACCGCCCAAATAAGCTGATACAGCAGAATGTTGACCGGGGTCAGCAGCTGGGTGCTGCCCAGATACCCAAGCACCAGCATGATGATAAGACCCAGTGTGCCGCCAATCAGGTGGATAATCACACCCAGCTTGGTAGACAGCCGCAGAGCCCGTGCGCCGGTGATGGCGTAGGCCGCGCTGACCAGCTCCTCCCGGGTGGTCAGGGCCAGCACCGGCTCCTCGGGATCGATGGGGTGCTGCTGCAATTTCTGGCAGGTATCCCGATCCGGGAAGGCAATGCGCTTTGTTTTCACATTGAACTTGGAACGCAGAAAGTCCTCGGTGAGCATGAAGTCGCCGCTGAGCTTCAGTGGCTTCAACTTGCGGTAGCCGCAAAGAGTCACGAGACCCGCGGCAGCGGAACGCATCTTGGCGTAGGAAATGGCGTAGACCGCGCACAGTTCTCCGTCCACGGCGGCGTAAACCGCCTGGCTGACCATGGTTCCCTCGGGGATTTCCACGCCCATATCCCGCAGGAAGGCCATGGTGCCCACGAGCACCGGCAGGCCGTCCACCTCGCCGCCAATGCCGCCGTCACCGTAGTTGCGGAAGCTGTGGACAGGATAAACAGAGCCGTTCCGGCTTTTCAGCAGCTGGTCGAATACGGGCACCAGTCCGCCGCCGGCAATGTGGATCACGGAGGTGGTGTAGGATACCACCTCGTCGGGGTTGCGGCTGCCGTAGAACTTAACGCCGTTGAGCTTGGTGCTGCCCTGGGGGAACAGATCCAGATCGGAAATGGGGAACACGGCCTTGCCGCACAGATCCTTGACCCCTTCCCAGCCGCACAGCACGGTGCCCACCATGTGCAGCCGTGCCTCCAGAATGGCCATGGGGCGGGAGATGGAGACGAAGAAGCTGGCGGGGACTGCCACCAGCAGAGAGGTGGACAGAATCTGCACGCCCATGCTCAGACCATGGAGCATTCCGGCGAACACGGCGATGCCGATGCACACCAGCAGGCTCAGCACCGCATAGATGGATTGGACGATTTCGGGAGAGGGCATTTTCTTGTAGGTATCCATGAAGTCGGAGACCTCGCCCTCCTTGCGGAGCAGCCCGTCCTTGCCCTCGTAGTAGTTTTCGACTCTTACAATGCCGTGGAGGCGAACGGCCTTACGCATGGTATCCATCTGGGCCATTTCGGTATTGTGCTTCTGCAGCCTGCTCCACAGGGCCGTGGTCATCTCCAGACTGAAAGCGGCGCAGCAGGGAACCCGCAGCTCTTTCAGGCAGAAAACGCCGTCGATGAGGCAGGCGGCAAAGGTCAGTGTCAGCAGCGTGTTGACGGTAAAGCGGCCCTTGAACAGGTCGCCCAGGCTGTCCAGCATCAGGTTGGAGCCCAGCAGGGCGGAGATCAGCATGGCCAGCACCTGGCTGAAAATCACCAGCTTCATCCGGTTTTCCGGCACCAGCTCCAGAGCAAACAGGGCGGTGACGCCCCCGCTGATCAGCACCACCAGCAGATTCAGCAGCACAGCTGCCTGAAGTTTGCCCACGCCCATTTCGGACAGCTCATAATACCTGCGTTCCGGGCCGGCCACCAGCTGTTTTTTCAGCTCCTTCAGACGGGAGCGGGGGGTGAATACGATGGGGGCGGGGATGAATTCCTCCT
>CAMGCA010000154.1 GCA_946011705.1 uncultured Clostridia bacterium
AAGGAGGCGTAACGCATGGCCAGTTTTACTAAAAAAGCCATTCGGGATTCATTTGTGAAACTATTGAACGAGAAGCCTTTGAGCCAAATTACCATTCGGGATATTGTAGATGACTGCGGCGTGAACCGCAATACCTTTTATTACTATTACCAGGACCTGCCGCAATTGGTGGAAAGCATTGTAGATGAGGACGCGGAGCGGATGATCCGGGAGCATCCAGCGGTAGAATCGCTGGAGGATTGCATCAATGCCGCCATCAGCTTTGCGTTGGAAAACCGGAAAGCGGTTATGCACATTTACCACTCCGTCAACCGGGATATCTACGAGAAGTATCAGTGGCGGGTATGCGAGCATGTGGTCACGATTTATGTGGACGGGATCTTGGCGGGAAGGCAGATTTCTGCGGAAGACCGAAAGGTCATCATAGATTACTTAAAATGCGTCTGCTTCGGTATTATCATCGGCTGGCTGGAAACAGGGATACAGGAAGGAATTCAAACCCGATTCCAACGGATTTACGAATTGAAGCAGGGTGATCTTGAACGTTTGATCGCCCGATGTGAAAAGGAAAAATAAATTTTTCAGACAAAAGCGGCCTCTATGCCTAAATTTCAGGCATGGAGGCCGCTTTTGTCCGTATAAAACAGATTCTTTCCCCGATATAATGAGGGCACAAACAAAAACAAGGAGGCACATATTATGTATTATTCCCGCGGTAATTACGAAGCCTTTGCCCGTCCCAGAAAGCCCGAGGGCGTGGACAACAAATCCGCCCACATCATCGGCACCGGCCTTGCGGCTCTGACTGCCGCCTGCTATCTGGTTCGTGACGGACAGCTGCAGGGTCAGAACATCCACATCTATGAGAAAGACCCCATTCCCGGCGGTGCATGCGATGGCTGGCAGTACCCCGATGTAGGCTATGTCATGCGGGGCGGACGGGAGATGGATAACCATTTCGAGGTCATGTGGGATTTGTTCCGCTCCATTCCGTCCATCGAGACGGAAGGGGTCAGTGTTCTGGACGAATACTACTGGCTGAATAAGAAAGACCCCAACTACTCCCTCTGCCGGGCAACCGTCAACCAGGGTCAGGATGCCCACACCGACGGCAAGTTCGGTCTGTCCGACAAGGCTGCAATGGAGATCATGAAGCTGTTCTTCACCCCCGATGAAGACCTGTACGATAAGCGCATCACGGATTTCTTCGATGATGAGGTGCTGAACTCCAATTTCTGGCTCTACTGGCGCACCATGTTTGCCTTTGAGAACTGGCACAGCGCTTTGGAAATGAAGCTGTATCTCAAGCGCTATATCCACCATGTGGGCGGTCTGCCGGACTTCAAGGCTCTGCGGTTCACCCGTTATAACCAGTACGAATCTATGATTCTGCCCATGGTCAAGTATCTGGAAGGCTTCGGTGTCCAGTTCCACTATAACACCAAGGTGGTCAATGTGGAGTTCGACATCCAGCCCGGTAAAAAGCAGGCAAAGCGTATTGAGCTGCTGTCTGAGGGCAAACATCAGTTTGTTGACCTGACGGAAAACGATCTGGTGTTCATTACCAACGGCGGCTGCGTGGAGAACGCCACCATGGGTTCCCAGAACACCGTGGCACCCTTCAACCCCGAAATCAAGCCCGGCGGCGGCTGGGATATGTGGCGCAGAATTGCTGCACAGGATCCTTCCTTCGGTCATCCCGACAAGTTCTGCCATGATCCTGAGCAGTCCAACTGGATGAGCGCCACCGTCACCACACTGGATCAGAAGATCATTCCCTATATCAAGAATATCTGCAAGCGTGACCCCTTTACCGGCGGCGTGGTTACCGGCGGCATCGTGACCGTGAAGGATTCCGGCTGGCTCCTGAGCTGGACCATCAACCGTCAGCCCCAGTTCCGGAATCAGCCCAAGGATCAGTGCCTGGTGTGGGTTTACGGTCTGTTCTCCGACAAACCCGGCGACTTCGTGAAGAAGCCCATGCGGGAGTGCACCGGTAAGGAAATCTGTATGGAGTGGCTGTACCACATCGGCGTGCCGGTGGGGGAGATCGAGGAGCTGGCCGAGCACAGCGCCAACACTGTGCCGGTGATGATGCCCTATATTACCGCTTTCTTCATGCCCCGTGCCGCCGGTGACCGTCCTGATGTGGTGCCCGAGGGTGCTGTGAACTTTGCGTTCCTGGGTCAGTTTGCCGAAACCAAGCGGGATACCATCTTCACCACCGAGTATTCCATGCGTACCGGCATGGAGGCTGTCTACACCCTGCTGGACATCGACCGTGGTGTGCCCGAGGTCTGGGGCAGCGTCTACGACATCCGTGATCTGCTGAACGCCACCATCCAGCTTCGGGACGGCAAGCCCCTGACGGACATGGAACTGGGCTTCAAGGAGAAAATGGCGGTCAAGAAGCTGCTGGAGAAGATCCGCGGAACAGATATCGAAAAGCTGCTGAAAGAATATCATGTAATTGAGTGATAGAAGCTTCACTGCGGGGAGGCGTTGCCTCCCCGCTTATATAAGGAGAGATAAAGATGTCATTTACAAATCAACTGAAAAAAGCAACTCTGCGTACTGCTTTTGGCTACTTGGAGAAAAATCCGGAAGAAAATGCTCTGAAACTGATGTCCTGGGTGGATAAGCTGGCTGGCGATGGCCCAGACAGTTTCCCAGTCCAGCGCGCGGCAGTTCGTCAAGTGCTGGAAGACCCGCAGAACAACATGTATCAGCTCGTTATGAACATCCTGAAGGAGACGGATTCGGAGGTTCTAAAGGCCACCTTTGAAAATTTCTTCCTCAACGCGAATATCATCGGTTGGCCAAAGCAGGAGGAATACCGGAAGAAATATAACTGCAATATTCCTTGGGCCATTCTGCTTGACCCTACCTCTGCCTGCAACCTGCACTGCACCGGCTGCTGGGCCGCGGAATACGGCAACAAGCTGAACCTGACCTTTGACGAGATCGATTCCATTATCACCCAGGGCAAGGAAATGGGCGTATATATGTACATATATACCGGCGGTGAGCCTCTGGTGCGCAAAAAGGACCTGATCGCCCTGTGTGAAAAGCACAGCGACTGCCAGTTCCTTTCCTTCACCAACGCCACATTGATCGACGAAGCTTTTGCAAACGAGATGCTCCGGGTGAAGAATTTTATCCCTGCCATCAGCGTGGAGGGCTTTGAGTCTGCCACCGATGGCCGCCGGGGCAACGGTACCTACCAGAAAGTGATTCAGGCAATGGCAATCCTGAAGGAGAAGCATCTGCCCTTCGGCCTGTCCTGCTGCTACACCAGCCAGAATCTGGATTCTATCAGCTCCTACGAGTTCATTGACCAGATGGTGGAGTGGGGCGCGCGGTTCGTGTGGTACTTCCACTACATGCCCGTGGGCAATGACGCAGTGCCGGAACTGCTGCCCAATCCTGAGCAGCGGGAATTCATGTATCACCGGATCCGGGACATCCGGGCTACCAAGCCGATCTTCGCCATGGACTTCCAGAACGATGGCGAGTATGTAGGCGGCTGCATTGCCGGTGGACGGCGGTATCTGCATATCAACGCCAACGGTGACTGTGATCCCTGCGTGTTTATCCACTATTCCAACGCCAACATCCGGGACATGAGCCTGCTGGATGTGCTGCGCAGCCCCATTTTCATGGCCTATCACGATGGGCAGCCCTTTAACGATAACCATCTGCGTCCCTGCCCCATGCTGGAGAATCCGGAAAAGCTGCGGGAAATTGTGAAAGCTACCGGCGCTCATTCCACAGACCTGCAATCCCCGGAAACGGTGGATCACCTGTGCGATAAATGCGAGGCTTACGCAAAGAACTGGACCCCCACCGCCACCGAGTTGTGGAGCTGCAGCTGTGCGAAGAAAAATGGAGAAGCGGCAAAATGACAACCTTCTTTACCTCTGAAAGCGTCACAGCGGGACACCCGGATAAGGTATGTGACCAGATCGCCGATGCCATTTTGGATGCCCTTTTGGAAAACGATCCCCATTCCCATGTAGCCTGCGAAGTAACTGCCATTCCCAACGGGATCCACATTTTCGGCGAGATCACCTCGGCTGCCCGTGTGGACTATGCCGCTATTGCCCGGCAGGTGGTTCGGGATATCGGGTATGTGAAGCACGGCTATGGCTTTGACGCAGACACCTGCCAAATCACAGTGGATATCCATGAGCAATCCCCCGATATCAACATGGGTGTGGAGAAGACGGATTCTATGGAAAACGGCGCAGGAGATCAGGGCATGATGTTTGGTTACGCATGCAAGGAAACGGAAAACCTGATGCCGCTGCCCATTGAGCTTGCCCATGCGCTGACAAAGCGCCTTGCCTTTGTGCGGCAGGAGGGAATTCTGCCCTATCTGCTGCCAGATGGGAAAGCCCAGGTCACCGTGGAGTACCGGGACGGAATCCCGGCACGGGTGGAAACTGTTGTAGTTTCTTCCCAGCATGAGGCGGATGTGTCCATGGAGCAATTGCGGGAGGATATTCTCCGCCATGTCATCCACCCGGTGATCCCGGAGGGCATGCTGGACAGGAACACAAAATTCTTTATCAATCCTACAGGCCGTTTCTGCATTGGCGGTCCCGCCGGTGACAGCGGCCTGACGGGCAGGAAGCTGATCGTGGACACCTACGGCGGCTACGCCCGGCATGGCGGCGGCGCGTTCTCTGGTAAAGATCCCTCAAAGGTTGATAGAAGCGGCGCGTATATGGCCCGGTACTTGGCAAAAAACGTGGTTGCGGCGGGATTGGCGGATCGGTGTGAGATCCAGATCAGTTACGCCATCGGCGTTGCCCAGCCGGTATCTCTCCTGGTAGACACCTTCGGTACGGGAAAGCTCCCGGCAGACCGGATCCGGGAACTGATTCTTAAAACGGTTGACCTGCGCCCCTCTGCTATCATAGACCGCCTTTCCCTGCGAACACCGTTTTACAGACACACTGCAAGCTATGGTCACTTTGGCTCAAATACTGCGGAATTACCTTGGGAACAGACAAACTTGCCGCAGCTTTGGCAGGATATAATCTGATTTCGTGATAGAAGGTCCTAATAGCCGGATTGCCCCAAGGGTTGCATTGGGCAGTCCGGCTATCTGTGTTATGGAGGGGGTCAAAGTCCTGTCGGTTTTAAATGAAAAGGGGGACTTATTATGGACTTTGAAAGAATCCTGCAAATGACGACAAGTGAGCGTAATCTGGCGCTCTTACAGGACGAGGCTTTCGTGGATGATGTGACAGAGTTTCTCGCAATCCGTCAGTTGTACAATGCTGCAATTAAGCAAGTAAGGACCAAACTTGAGATTCTTAATGATGGATTCCAAGTAGAGCACT
>CAMGCA010000155.1 GCA_946011705.1 uncultured Clostridia bacterium
CTGTAGAACTGGCAGCCTTTCGCATCAGTCAACTTACCGCTGCCGCTCTTCTGCCACACGGGATCCAGCACGTTGGAATCATTCAGATTCATGGAAATCGTGCCGCTTACCATATTGCCATCAATGTAGGCGTGGAGGGTCTTGGTGGTGTTGGGCTTGATGGTCAGCAGGACGCTGCCGAACACATCCTCGTTTTCCTTGGAGGTGGCAGTCACCAGAACCTCGGTATTCTGATCCACGTCCTTCGCCGTCACTCTGCCGGTGGAGGAGACGATGGCGGCACTGGTAGCGTCGCCAAACTCATCGGCAATGCTCCAGATAACCTCCTGATTGGCAGCCTTGACGTTCTTTCTCGCCCAGACAGTAGCCTTCAGATCCATAGAATTACCGGAGGCCAGAGTTTTGGCAGGAGCCTTGACCTCAATGTCTGCGGCATCCTTGGTAATTTCGATATTCAGGTAGCCCCTGATTTTGCTGCCGTCAGTGGTTTCACAGGCGACGCGCAGCTTGCCGGCAACCAGAAACTCCAAGACACCGGTGTCGGCGTCGAATCAGGCGATGCTCTTGTCGGAAACGCTCCACACCAGATCCCACACATCCGCCTTGGCAGGCTTCACAGCAGCACTCAGTTCAAACGTCAGGCCATTCTTGAACTTAACGGTCTTGGGTGCGTTACTGATAGTTATGGACTTGGTAGCGGGATACAGGGTGATTTCCTTCTCGTCGTATCCACCGGAGGAACCGGTGACTCTCACCTTGATGGTATGCAGCGCGGTGACGGGCTTGGTGGTCAGCTTGCCGTTGGCAGAAATGCTGGCAATCTTTTTGCCGTTCAGCACATTATTCTGAATGCTCCAGGTAACAGTCTTGTCATCCAGATTCTTGTCCAGATTCAGGAAGGACTTCATATTCAGAGAGGCGCCGCCCCGCAGCTTCTCGGGAACATCCTTCAGCTTGCCGGCACCCAGCACGGAGAACTGGATGGTGGTGGTGGCATACTCTTCGCTGCCGTCACCGGCATAGGCCTTCACCGTAACGGTGCCGGACTTCTGCCCGGAAACGGGGGTCAGCTTCAGATCCAGCTTGCCCTGCACCTCGGTGCAGATGTTTTTGGAATCGGTAATCTCCCAGCGGACGGTCTGCTCAGCGCTCTTGGGCTGGACGCCGGCGCTGATGATGACGCCGCTGGACATAATGGTAGCGTCAGACAGATCCACCACATAGGTCTTGTTGTTGACCTTATCCTCGCCGATCTTCAGGGTAATGCCGGTGGTTACGGGCATCACCTTCACGGTCACTTCGACAGCCTTGGCATCGCAGCCAACTGCCTCAGCGCGCAGCTTGATTTCATACTGGTACTGCATATCGGATCTGGTTTCCAGCTTGCTGCCGGTCAGGGTAACGCCCTCCTCCTCGGACAGGAGGGTCCACTTCACGCTGGTGTTCGGCACAGGCTCGCCGGAAGCATCCACGCAGGAGGCATCCAAATTCAGGGCCTTGCCAGCCAAAATGGTGGTGGGGATATCAGTCGTAATCTCCGTAGCGGGGATTACAGTCACCTCGTAGGTGCCACTGACGCCGCCGCAGGTGGCGGTAATGGTGACAGTGCCCTCGGCAACGCCGGTGACAGCGCCCTTCGGGTTCACCTTGGCAATGCTCGTGTCGGAGCTGGTCCAGGTGACCGTCTGGTCAGTGGCATTGTCGGGCTGGACCGCAGCAATCAGCTTCAGCTTGCCGCCAACAGCCACTTCTTTCAGCCCGTCCTTCTGGCTGATTGTCACGCTGGTAACACCAACGGGATCTGTAATATTGAAGGTAAAGGTGCCGCTCACGCCGCCGCAGGTCGCGGTAACGGTGGCGGTGGTTGCAGAGCCGGCTTCATTCAGCTCGACCAGACCATCTTCGCTCACCGTGCCGGCAGTCTCGGTATCAATTGTCCAAATGACATTCTTATCAGTGGCATTTTCAGGCATAACGGTAGCGCTGAGCTGCATGGACTTGCCTCTGAGCAGAGAGAGCTGACCACCGGTGATGGTCACACTCTCCACAGGAACCGGTGCCTCAGTAACCGTGACAGCAACGGTCTTCTCAATTGAGCCGTGAGTCGCGGTGATGGTGGCCGTACCTGCGCCCACAGCCGTAATCTTTCCAGCATCCACAGTTGCGACAGCGGTATCACTGCTGCTCCATGTCAGCGTTGTGTCAGTCGCATCGGTGGGATCAAAGGTTGCGGTAATTGTCTTGCTCTTTCCCACTGTCAGACTCAGGCTGTTCTTTGACAGAGTGGAATTATTCAGATTCACTGTCTTGTCCTTAATCTCAATGTCTTTAGGATCAGACCACTGTCCATTATAGAACACAGAGATTTCGGTATGTCCGGCAGCAACAGGGGTCAGTTCGCCCTTCCAGCTGATGGTCGCGACACTCTTGTTGGAAGATTTCCAGCGCACGACCTTCTGGGTCTCGGTGCCGACAGAAACCGTATAGTCCAGCACCTTCACGCCACCATTCAGGTCCACAACATCGTCCGCGACCACCTCGGGGGTCGCAGTGCTCAGCTGATAGACCGCAACGGGGAAACTCTTTTTTTCGCCATTCACCGTAGCAACGATCTCTGTTTTACCCTGACTGACACCGGTGACTTCACACTCAGTGGGGTTAGTCTCCACGTAAGAAACAGTCGCAACGGTTGCTGCGTTTGACTCCCATACAATCGTGTCTGTGGCAACGGCACCCGTCAGAGTCAGGGTGACTTTTCCGTCTATTGCCATGTAATTCGTGCCTGTGATCTTCACTTCTCCCTCCGCCAGTGCCGATACCGGCACCATGGACAGAACCATGACGATCACCAGAAGCATGGATAATATCCGTTTCTTCATATGAATTGCCTCCTTGATATTCTTTTAACAATAGTTTGTATCTATTTGTCACGATTGTAAAACATCGTTTTCGAAATTGCAACTACTAAAACAAAATTTTTCCAGAAATATTTACAGTTTTTGCCAACCCCTCGTCATCTTTGTTACCGCCTGAAAAATTGACACATTTTCTTGCCGTCAAGGACTATCTTTTTCCCCCGACCCCCACTATACTATAATTAATATATCGAAAGGAGCAGTCAAGATGAAACCTTCTGCCATTGTTTATACCTCAAACACCGGCTTTACCACCCAATACGCTTCCTTGCTGGGTGGTGAAACCGGACTGCCTGTCTATTCCCTGGAGGACGCCCTGAAAAGCCTGCCCCAGAGCAGCCCAATCGTTTATCTGGGCTGGCTGACTGCGGGAAAGGTACAGGGTTATGACAAAGCGGTTACAAAATTTAACCTTCAGGCTCTGTGCGCCGTGGGCATGGCGAAATCCGGCTTCCAGATGGAGGATGTGAAAAAATCCAACAATCTGCCCCAGGGACTGCCTCTGTTTACCCTGCAGGGCGGCTTTGATCTGAAAAAGCTGCGGGGCATATATAGGCTCATGATGCTGGTCATGTCCAAAACCGTGGCCAAAAAGCTGGCGGCCAAGCCCGACCGCACCCCCGACGAGGAGGATATGCTGGACCTGTTCCAAAACGGCGGTAACCGGGTCAGCCTGGAAAACCTCCGCCCCGTGCTGGCGTGGTATGAAGGAGAACGGGTATGAAGCTGCTGATGAACGCCATTGGGAAGCTGGTATCCGGGCTGTTGCTGACGGCCCTGCTGCTGTTCGGCCCCGCCGGGACGTGGAATTACCCGGGAGGGTGGCTGTTCTGCGGGCTGCTGTTCGTGCCCACGCTGATTCTGGGACTGGTTCTGTATCTGAAAGCCCCGGAGCTGCTGAAAAAGCGGCTGAATACAAAAGAAACCGAAAAAGGCCAAATGTGGGTAGTGGCCCTTTCCGGTGTGCTGTTCATGGTCAGTTTTCTGGCGGCAGGGCTGAACTTCCGGTTCGGCTGGACCCATGTGCCCGGCTGGCTGGTCTGGGCCGCCGCGGCTGTCCAGCTCGGCTCCTACGGTCTTTACGCCGAGGTTCTGCGGGAAAACGCCTACCTTTCCCGGACTGTGGAGGTGCAGGAGGGGCAGACCGTCATTGATACCGGGCTGTACGGCATTGTCCGCCATCCCATGTACACCGCCACCATTTTCCTGTGCCTTGCCATTGGACTGGTGCTGGGGTCATGGATCAGCTTTGTGCTGATGCTGGTATACCCCGTTCTGATCCTCTTCCGCATCCGGGGCGAGGAGGCCCTGCTGGAAGAAAACCTGCCCGGCTACAGAGATTACAAAGCCAAGGTCCGCTGGCGGCTGATTCCCTTCCTATGGTAAAAGCGAAGTGCATAGTACGAATTGGCTATCCGTATAAAAACACGCAGAAGTTAAATGTCTCCTGTGTGTTTCGATATATGCGCAACATGTATGACATACTTGTGAGGTTACGGTCTCTGGCTGCATGCTTCCGCAATGGTTATTGCCCCGGATTCGGCGAATGGGTGACGATCCATAACAGGATACTGGCAGATTCCAGCGCGCTTGCCCAGAAAGCCTCTCGCTGCGCTGTTTCCCTTTCGGAGCAAATGTTCACGGTATTCGGAATAGCAGTTGCTGGTTTCTTTTCTTTCCCCGGTTTTGCAGTGAAGCCGCTCATCTGCTCTCACCTCTTTACGTCTTAGTCCTATCGGCCCGGCAGAGCCGGAACATCCGCCTTTTCGGGGGCGGCAGCATCATCGTTTCCCATAACCTGCACCTTCCTTACACCCGCTTGAGCCAGACGCAGCCCTGGGCGGGGCCGGTCATGTCCGAAATATTCAGCGTCTCGCCGGTTACCAAATTTTTGTAGACTCCGCCGCTGTGAATGGCCGAAGCGGTTTTTGGCTCGTCTCTGAAATTGAACAGGCCCACCAGCTGTTCGCCGTTCAAGTACCGGGCAATGCCCAGAATGGCCTTGTTCCCGGTGTCCAGTGTGGCCGCGATGGCGTCGCAGGAGAAGGCATTCTCTTTTGCCCGCAGGGTTTCCAGCCGGGCCAGCGCCGTGAAAATGCGGTACTCACTGGTGCCGGGCTTCTCTGCCCGGGCGGCAGCGGCCCAGTCCATTTTGCCCCGGTGCAGATATCGGGAGTCGGCGGCTTTGTTTGGATCTGCGTGATAGCTGTCGTCGTTGAGCTGGCCGATCTCGTCGCCGGAGTACAGCACGGGAATGCCGGACTGCATGAACATATAGGCGTGGAGCATGACCACCGCGTCAATGGCGAGGTCTACCGCTTCGGGTTTTCCGGCTTCCAGCGCCGCCTGTAAGCCGCACAGGGAGGCGGTGGTGCCGCACAGCCGGGCATCGCCGGTAACAAGGTCTTCGTTGTACAGCTCGCCCCGGCTGTTG
>CAMGCA010000156.1 GCA_946011705.1 uncultured Clostridia bacterium
GTTCACACTGATGCGGATGGCACACAAGCATTTCACGCCGTCGGAACCGGACTACGGCTACTGGGAGACTCGTGGCTGGCATGGAAAGGGCAGACCGTGGAAGAGTGGATGAAAGCCGAAAATGGACACGGAGCCATGGAAAGGCCTCCTTTCCTGTTTTGCAGTATGGTACGAAGCGAGAATGAGAGCCAGCTGATTCCAAGATCCCCGCAGTCATCTTCAAATCTGACAGTTTTCTGCCCAGTGTTCCGGCGCAAAACGGGCACAGTGTACAAACTTTTGCCTTTGCTCCACGGACACTTGACAGCGGAAGAACAACGTGATAGTATACAGAAAATTGAATCGCTTAGATAGAGGCGCGGTTCGCATCAGTACCCACTGGCAAGGCAGGGTAGCCGTCAGCGGGGAAAGGGCTCGCCGCCGAAGCGCAAGACGATCACCCCTACGTCTCCGCTGGGCCGTCAGAGAACATCTGCCGGACTGTCACAAGACTTTGTGAAGCGCTATCAATGGCTGTTCGGCGAATGTTGTTGTGCCGTATTTCCATGGACCGCTTACCAAAGCGGTTCATTTTTATTTTGGGAACCCCTGAACAGGCTGTTCCCTATGGGCCTGACTGGCCCGAGAAATTTAGAAAATGAGAGGTTGACAAAAATGAAGAAGATTCTGTCCATCATCATGGTTCTGGCCATGACACTGGCGCTGGCTGCCTGCGGCGGTTCCTCCGCTCCCGCCGCCACCACTGCCCCCGCTGCCACGGAAGCTGCCGCTCCCGTTGCCGACGTGCCCGCCGGTCTGGAAGACGGCGTGCTGACCATCGCCATGGAGTGCGCTTACGCCCCCTATAACTGGACCCAGAGCGATGACTCCAACGGCGCAGTGCCCATCGCCAACGTCCCCGGCTCCTACGCCAACGGCTACGACGTGATGATCGGCAAGAAAATCGCCGAGGCCAACGGCTGGCAGCTGGAGGTCATCCAGTCCGACTGGGACTCCCTGGTGCCCGGCGTTCAGACCGGTACTTTTGACGCCGTCATCGCCGGTCAGTCCATGACCGCCGAGCGTGCCGAGCAGGTGGACTTCGCCGGCCCCTACTTCTACGCCACCATCGTGTGCGTCACCAAGGCTGACGGCAAGTTCGCAAACGCCACCTCCATCGCTGACCTGGCCGGCGGCTCTTGCACCGCCCAGATCGCCACCATCTGGTACGACCAGTGCCTGCCTCAGATTGAGGGCGCCAACATCCAGACCGCCGCTGAGACCGCTCCCGCCATGCTGATGGCTCTGGAAACCGACACCGTTGACTTCATCTGCACCGATATGCCCACCGCCCAGGGCGCTGTGGCGGCTTACCCCGACATGAAGATTCTGGACTTCTCCGGCACCGACGGCGACTTCCAGTTTTCTGAGCAGGTTCGTGCCGAGAACGTCAACATCGGCGTTTCCGTCATGAAGGGCAACACTCTGCTGAAGGAGAAGATCGACGCCGTGCTGTCCACCATGACCCCCGACGACTTTAACGATCTGATGGCCTACGCCATTTCCGTTCAGCCCCTGAGCGAGTAACTGCTTACATGATACCAAGGCGAGAGGGTTTCATCCTCTCGCCTTGCGGTGTTAATTATAATAAGGAGAAAGCACCATGGAGAAAATCACCCAACTTTGTGCCGATATCGTTAAGCTGTGGTCGAAATACGGCGGCTCCTACCTCACCGGTATGCGCAATACGCTGGTGCTGGCACTGATTGCCACGGCCATCGGCTGCGTTATTGGCTTTATCTGCGGCATTCTGAACACCATTCCCTGCACCGACCGGGACCCGCTGCCCAAGCGTGTTTTGCTGCGGCTGATCCGGATCATCGTCCGGGTGTATGTCGAGGTATTCCGGGGCACCCCCATGGTGCTGCAGGCGGTCTTCGTCTACTACGGCCTGCCCTACTTCACGGACAACGCGGTGAAATTCACGAATATCTGGGTTGCCGCCATTCTGGTGGTGTCCATCAACACCGGCGCTTATATGGCGGAGTCTGTACGGGGCGGTATCATTTCCATCGACCCCGGCCAGACCGAGGGCGCCAAGGCCATCGGCATGACCCATGTGCAGACCATGCTCCATGTGATCCTGCCCCAGGCCCTGCGGAATATCATGCCCCAGATCGGCAACAACTTCATCATCAACGTGAAGGATACCTCCGTCATGTTTATCATCGGCTTCCCGGACTTCTTCGCGGCTCACCGTGCCGCCGTGGGCGCCAGCTATTTGTACTTCCCCTCTGCCACCGTGGAAATGGCGGGCTATCTGTGCATGACCCTCATCGCCTCCTTCCTGCTGCGGTGGGTGGAGAAGAAGATGGACGGGTCAAGCAACTATGAACTGGTGCAGGAAGACCAGCTGACCATGACCGCCGGAACCTACAACCACCCGGATAAGGGCACGCCCTTCGATGAGCACAGCAAGGAATTCAGGAATCGGACGGAACAGGAATTGAAGTTCGGTCGTACGAGAGGAGATCGCTGATATGGAAGATATGATCTTACAGGTCAACCACCTGTCCAAGTCCTTCGGCTCCCATGAGGTTCTGCGGGATATCGATTTCACCGTGAAAAAGGGCGACGTGACCTCCATCATCGGCGCCTCCGGCTCCGGCAAGTCCACCCTGCTTCGCTGCATCAACCTGTTGGAGATTCCCACCTCCGGCGAGATTCTCTACCACGGCAAGAATGTTGTCGCCAAGGGCGTCAATGCCCCGGCTTACCGCTCCCATGTGGGCATGGTGTTCCAGTCCTTCAACCTGTTCAACAATATGACCGTTCTGGAAAACTGCATCGTCGGTCAGGTGAAGGTGCTGAAGCGTGGCCGGGAAGAAGCCAAGGCCCATGCCATGCAGTACTTGGAGAAGGTGGGCATGACCCCCTACATCAACGCCAAGCCCCGGCAGATTTCCGGCGGCCAGAAGCAGCGGGTGGCCATCGCCCGGGCCCTGGCCATGGATCCGGAGGTGCTGCTGTTTGACGAGCCCACCTCCGCCCTGGACCCGGAAATGGTGGGCGAGGTGCTTTCTGTCATGCGCTCCCTTGCCCAGGAGGGCATGACCATGCTGGTGGTGACCCACGAGATGGCCTTTGCCCGGGATGTGAGCAATCATGTGGTCTACATGAACGGGGGCGTCATCTGTGAGGAGGGCACTCCGGAGGAGCTGTTCGGCAATCCCCAAAAGCAGGAGACCAGAGATTTCCTCTCCCGGTTCCGTAATAACTGATGAAAAACCGGATTCCTCCTGGAATCCGGTTTTCTTCATACATTCAGCAGTATTAGCGACAGCAGGATCATGCCCAGGGCGGCCCATTGATGATTTCTCAGCCGCTCCCGGAACAGGAGAACGCCTGCGATGGTTACGACCAGCAGGGTTGCCACACTGTACACGGGGTAAACGATGACCGCGGGCAGACTGGTAAGAGATGCCAGCAGGAATTTGGCCGCGAAATAGTTTGGAATGCCGACCAGAAATCCGAAGCTCCACTCCGCTTTTCCCGGAAGCCCTTGCTTTCTGACGGCGATCAGAAGAATGCACAGCCCCAGCGCCGTGAGGAAGGTGTACAGCAGAAAATGCCCGGACAGGTTGGCGTTCCCATAGAACTCAAATACCTTGCTCATAACATCACAGCCGCCGCAGGACAGCAGCAGAAGCAGCAGCCCTGCCATGGAGCCGGCTTTTTCCCCGCAGGAACGGCGGTTCATCAGCACAATGGCAGCCAGGGCCACCACGAAAGCGAACCAGTGCCACGGGGCGGGCCGCTCTCCGAAGCAGGCCACGGACACGACCATGGACACCAGCAGCCCCAGCTTTTGAAAGGTGGCAGACAGTACCACGCCGTTGCGGTGGATGCTCCATTGCAGCAGCACGAAACCGGCCAGGAAGAGAAAACCGTCCAGCAGCCCCAGACTCACTGCTGCGGACAGCCCCGGCCCGGCGGGCAGCAGAGGGGCGAAACCCGTATCTGCCCAGGAAAGCACAGAACACAGAAGATAGTTTGCCGCCAGCAGGGCGGTTTCTTTTTTTACACGGGACTTGCTCAGCCGCATGGCGATGGACACCAAGGCGCTACTCAATACCGCAAGACACAGATTCAGCATGATATACCTCCCCAAATCCCCAACATTCTATCAGGTATTCGGAAGACTGGCAAGGCCTACGGTGAAAAATATTTTCCTTGCGACAGGATTCGACAAATTATTCACGAAAAAGAGCTATAATGCAAATAAACCCTTTCCTTTCGACAAATTTCGCTTGCGCCTGCTGTCGTGGCAATGGTATTCTACGATAGCCGAAAGGCTTTTTTCGTCGAATAAACAGGAAGAGAGATGAAATCACAAACCGTGAAGAAAAAAGACCCGCTTCCGGCGCAGGCAGACAGTTGGAAGCGGGATGTCTTGATGGGATCTATCCGCGGCAGCGGCCCCCTTGCTCAGCGGGGGGGTGTTTTTACACTGGAACAGAAACAGAAACATAGAGGAGGGGATGGCGTGCGCAAACGTCTGACGGCATTGCTTACCGCTGCCGCGGTGTGTATTGGGCTTGCGGCGGTGGGCATCTGGTACTGCGTCTTCGTGAGCCGGACAATTTACACGGAAAGCACGGAGCACCTGCGGGAAGTCTATCATCAGGCCAATCAGTCGCTGTATAGCCTTGTCGGCAGAAATTGGGGCGCCATGCATCTTTGGACCCCCTATCTGCAAAGCGGGGCAAGCGACTGGCAGATCGAGACCTTTGCCGCCCGGGCCAAAGAAGAAACCGGTTTTACGGACTTCTATTTTATCTCCCGGGAGGGCGGCTATCGCACGGCGGACGGGGACAGCGGCTATCTGGACATGAAAGAGGAGCTGCCGGCTCTGATTCTGGAGCACAGGGATGTGGTAGTGAATGCCGTAGTGCCCGGCGAGCCACCAATCATAGTGTTTGCTGTGCCGGCCAGCCACGGAACCTACCAGGGCTTTGCTTATGAGGCCATTGCCATCAGCTACACCAACGCGGATCTGCTGGAAACGCTGAAGATTTCGGCTTTCAACGGACAGTCCAATACTTATGTGGTACGTCAGGATGGGCGGGTAATAGTGGATGGCGCCTATGACCAGAAGCGTAAAACCTACAATGTGCTGGCCATGCTGCGGGATGACACGGATCTGGACGAGGAAGCCGTTGACAGAATCCTGGAAGATTTTCGCGGCGGAAACTCCGGCGCGGCGCTGTTTGAGGCCGATGGAATCCGCTACTATCTGATCTATGAATCCGCGAATTTTGAAGCCTGGATTGTGGTGGGC
>CAMGCA010000157.1 GCA_946011705.1 uncultured Clostridia bacterium
CCGGCAGTTATGCCGGGCACCCTTTCAACTATTTCCGCCGCTCTCCGGTTTTGGCACTGTGGGTCTACTACTCCGCCGGCGGCGGGGGCGGGCGGCATCCTCAGGGTCGGCCTTCTCCGCCCGGCGGGCGTAGGCCTCCGCAGCCTCGGAGGTAGCCTCGTAGGTCAGGCGGCTGACTCTGGTCAGGCCGTTATCCTGCACGGACAGCCGCACCCGGATCAGGAATTTCCCGTGCTCCGGGCAGGTCGCCAGATCCATATACCGGTGCCCCGGCTGGGCGAACCAACGGGAGCCAAGCATTCTGGCACCGCAGACCGGGCACAGATTTTCCTCTCCGGACATGGCGCCGAGCGCCGCCCGCTTGTCGGCGTAGTCATTTAACCCCTTCCGGGCAATACAGCCGGGAAGCTCCGCGCCGTGGAAACCGTTTTCGTGGCTTTTCAAGGCCTCATCATACTCAGCCATTCCTTTTTTCAAATTCAGCCGGGCGCAGATCAGGGCCGTATGATAGGCATCACCCAGGGCGTCGTGGGCAGGCCGGGTGGCCTCAATGCCCAGGGTTTCCATGGCGGTTTTCAGGGCCTTCTGGGAGTTGGAACCATCGGTCTGGGCGTTGAAAATCATCTGGGCATTGTACCAGCGGTCGGTAAAGGCCGTGTCCATGTCAAATAGCTGCAAATTCTCCCGGAGAATGCCGATATCGTCAAAGCCCCAGGTCAGGAACACGACGTCCTCCCCACACCAGCTTTGAAACAGCCCCATAGCCTCGGGAAAAGGAACACCCTCGTCCCGCAGGCGGTTCTCCTTGATACCGGTGAGCTTACTGACCCGGCGGTTCAGGTGCCGGTAGAATTTGGGCCGGATCATGACCTGAAACTCGTCCGCCACTTCGCCGGCTTCCGTAACCCGCACCGCGCCGATCTGAATAATCTCCCCCCGAATCTGGACGGGCAGCACCTTCTTAGAGGAAGGCGAGCCGGGCCAGGGCTGATTCCATTCCATATCCATAACAATGTAATTCATTGCAAAACCTCTGTTATCCATATTTCTTCGCCTATCATATCACAATCCTGCCCCTGTGTAAACAGAAAGTTGGAAAACCCGGAAAATCGACTTTCATAGGCGAAGCTGGTCTGGCCCTGTTTTTCAATTCTATTTTGGCACTGTATTTAATACCAGATTTGGGTATAATAGGCCCATCACTTCCCAAGGAGGCAACGAAAATGGAAAAGAAACAGAAAATCTCCACCCGAAAGATCGTATTTGTGGCCCTGATGGCCGCCCTGACCGTGGCTGGCTCCGCCCTGCGCATTACCCTTCCCATCGACATCGCGGGCACCACATCCTTCCACCTGGGTAACATCATGTGCGCCCTCAGCGGCCTGCTGCTGGGACCCTGGCTGGGCGGTCTGGCCGCCGGTCTCGGCTCCGCCATCTATGACATGACCAACCCTCTGTACATCTCCGAGTGCTGGATCACCTTCCTGACCAAGGGTGCTTACGGTCTGGCTGTGGGGCTGGTGGTCTGGAAGGCCAAGGACAAATGGGGCTACGGCAAGGCAACCATCGCCACCGTGGCCGGTGCGCTGACCTATGCCGTGCTGTACTTGTCCAAGAGCTACTTCTACAGCGGCGTTCTGCTGAAGGGCCGGCCCCCGGCTGCTGCCCTGACCACCGTCATCGCCAAACTGCCCGCTACCACCTTCAACGCCGTCATTGCCATTGTGATCGCCCCGTTCCTGGCCGTGAACATTCGCGCCGCGTTGGAGCACAACCATCTGACATTGGAATAATCGGAAAAGGTCTGTCCGGCGGCAGGCCTTTTCACATTCCGTGAATGTTTTTTGATTCTTGTCACATCCTAATCCCGGAGGGATGAATATGACGGAAAAGGAATATGCGCAGCTGGTGCAAAAGGCTGCTCCCAAGTCACCCATGGGCAAAGACTGCCTGAACGCGTTCTGGATCGGAGGGCTGATCTGTGTCTTGGGACAAATCCTGATCAACAGCTACAGCGCTGCCGGCTTAGACAAAGACGCAGCCGCCACCGCCACCTCCATAACGCTGGTGACGCTGTCCGCACTGCTGACCGGTCTGAGTCTCTATGACAATCTGGCAAAATACGGCGGGGCTGGAACCCTGGTGCCCATCACAGGCTTCGCCAATGCCATCGCTGCCCCGGCAGTGGAATTCAAGACCGAGGGATTTATTTTGGGGGTAGGCGCGAAGCTGTTTACCATTGCCGGGCCGGTAATCGTGTATGGATTGTCCGCCAGCGTGGTGTATGGCTTCCTCTACTGGCTCTGGACGCTATTTGTCTGACAGGCCGCGGATACAAACATCTTTCTGCCTGCCGTACAGGGTTTCAATACCGGACGGATCTGCCACACCGTTCGGTATCTTTTCTCTCTACGGAGTTGGTCACAAGATTTCGCGTCCTCCGGACAGGCTGTGCGGTGGCTGCCGCGAACATTTTTACACGACAAACACACGCAAGTACAACCCCTGCGTGCAATATGAGCTCCTGCCGTTCTTCTTGCTGGTATCTCAAACGATTGCTGCCGCTTCCCTCTCGGGTTTTCCCGATGACCGGCTTCTGCCGCAGAATCTCGATACTTACAGCACCGCCCGGCACGGGGCTTTGCACCCCATTCTCTTTTCAGCTTTCCAACCGTCCTGCGCATTGGAAAGCACAGGAATACGTATGGCCTTGGTATTGAGGAAGAGGAAACATGGTTGTCAAGACCCGAGAGCTGCCTTTGTGTGTTTTCGGATGATCTGCACAATCATTGGTTCAGAACGATTGTTGCACAATGAAAAAATCCTGTTGCATTTTTACTGGATTGTTGCTACAATAAACAGGAACTGAATACTCAGATGGTTGGTGCCCCTGTGCCGCTTTCTTGCGGGGCAGGGGGTAAAAGGGAAACAGGTGAAAGACCTGTACGATCTCGTCACTGTGAACCGGGGAGTAGCGCTGCATTATGCCATTGCGAAAGTGAGAAGGCGCGGCGCCGCGATGACCCGAAAGTCAGGAAACCTGCCAGCCATTGGTACAGGGTGGAAAACACCCGGGTCACGAGGAATTGGCCGTGCCGAACACCACTGCTTTTGGCAGTAAGCTTGGATTGCTTTATGAGACCTTCCTCTGGGGAAGGTCTCTTTTTTCGCAGACCTATGGGATTTTTAGCCCTGAACCGTGTTCTCTTCAAAGAATTTTTGTGCGAAAGACACAAGGAGGAAGAATTATGAACACGAAAAAAACAAGTACCCTGATTGCCGCTTTGCTTGTGGCGGCAATGCTGTTGTGTGCCTGCGGCAGCACGGCAGCGCCCACTGCGACCACGGCTCCCGCGGCAACGGCTCCCGCAGCTACAGAAGCCCCGGCAGCACCGGAAACCGAAGCAGTGGTGGACGATCAGGCGGCCGCGGATGAAGTGGCGGCGCTGATTGATGCCATCTATGTCCAGCAGCGCACCGCCGATACCGATGCCCAGTGCGCTGCCGCCAAGGCCGCGTGGGATGCCCTGACCGATGCCCAGAAGGAGCTTGTGGAAGGCGAGGAAGCCTCTTCGGACTACTTCGGCCTGGATACCGGCGATGCCAGTCTGGACGATCCGCTGAATGCCGACGGTATTGGCGAAAAGGAAATTCTGGTAGTCAGCTTCGGCACCTCTTTCAATGACAGCCGTGTGGCGGACATCAAGGGCATTGAGGACGCCATTCAGGCGGCCTTCCCCGACTGGTCCGTGCGCCGGGCCTTTACCGCCCAGATCATCATTAACCATGTGCAGGCACGGGATGGTGAAGCCATCGACAACATGGAGCAGGCGCTGGATCGGGCGGCAGCCAACGGCGTCAAGGAGCTGGTGGTACAGCCCACCCATCTGATGCACGGCGCGGAATATGACGAGATGATGGACGCTCTGGATGCTTACCGGGACAAGTTTGACAAGATCGCCGTGGCGGAACCTCTGCTGGGCGAGGTCGGCACTGACGCTACAGTCATCAACGCTGACAAGGAAGCGGTTGCCAAGGCGGTCGTTGCCGATGCCGCGGCTGACGCGGGCTTTGCAGATGCTGCCGCTGCCGCCAAGGAGGGTACGGCCTTCGTGCTGATGGGGCACGGCACCGCCCATGTGGCAAAGGTGACCTACAGCCAGATGCAGACCCAGATGGGCAAGCTCGGCTATGACAACGTGTTTATCGGAACTGTGGAGGGTGAGCCGGAGGAAACTGCCTGCGAAGCGGTCATCGAGGCCGTGAAGGCCGCCGGCTACAAAAATGTGATTCTGCGGCCCCTGATGGTGGTTGCCGGCGACCATGCCAACAACGACATGGCAGGCAGCGAAGAGGACTCCTGGAAGAGCCTGTTCGAAGCCGATGGCAGCTTTGACAGCGTTACCGCCCAGATTGCGGGCCTCGGCAGCATTGCGGAGGTTCAGGATCTCTATGTTGCCCATACCCAAACGGCTATCGACACCATGAAGTGATACTCCCTTTTGCCCGGAGGCTTGCGCCTCCGGGCATTGGAGAGATGCTTTTCCTGTTGAAAGCCTCCCTTTGTCTCAAAGGAAGGCTTTCCAGAGGAAAATCTCAGGAAAGGATGGATTCACTATGAAAAAGACCATGAGGATCATTCCTGCGCTGCTGGCTGTCCTGCTGCTGGCAGGCTGCGGAACGCCCGCCACGCCGGCGGCCACGACTGCGCCCACCGTGGCGGAGGAAACCGCCGCTGTCACTTCGGCAACCCCAAAGCAGGAGACGGAACCTGCCGCAGCTGCAAAAGTGCTGCCCGATGGGGAATATACCGTGGACTTTGAAACCGACAGCGGTATGTTCCGGGCAAATGAAGCCTGTAACGGCAAGGGAACCCTGACAGTGAAAGATGGTGTGCAAACCCTGCATATCAGCCTGCAATCCAAGAAAATCGTCAATCTCTATGTGGGAACGGCGGAAGCTGCCCAGCAGTCCGGAGCAGTCTGGCTGGAGCCTACCATGGATACAGTGACCTACAGCGATGGTCTCAGCGAGGAAGTTTTCGGCTTTGACGTGCCGGTGGCCTCTGTGGGGCAGGAATTTGACCTTGCCATCATCGGCACCAAGGGCGTTTGGTATGATCACCGGGTCAGCCTGCGGAACCCGATTCCCCAGGAAGGAACATATACCTGTGAGGTGGCACTGTCCGGCGGCTCCGGCAGGGCAAGCGTAGCGTCCCCGGCTGACCTTGTCTCCGACGGAGAAACGCTGACCGCGACGGTTCAGTGGAGCAGCCCCAACTATGAGTACATGATTGTGGACGGCGTTCAAT
>CAMGCA010000158.1 GCA_946011705.1 uncultured Clostridia bacterium
TACTGAGCAGTTCTGGTCGAGGGGCCCTAAGGATGTTGGCTATCAACCCGGCGTTTGTAACAAATTCGCAAGCGGCTTTGTGGCGTGTATCACAAAAGCCACCACGGAAAAATCATCCGTGGTGGCTTCGATTATGGGATTATCAGCTGACCTCGGCCTCGGTGATGGCCCGAACCAGCTTCTTCTGCTGGGCAGTCTCAAACCGGATGACGCTGTGGATATTGCCGTCGTTGTAAATATCCACCATATCGCCCCAGCCGGTGCCGGAGATGGGGATGGTCTCGCCCGTCATCTTCAAATCCACGACCATGGGCAGCACCTTCGCCGCCAGCCTGGTCACATCCGAGGCGGTCATGGTGGTGGTCACCATGGGCAGCAGAATGTCCACCCACTCGTTCAGTTCACTCAGGCTCATGCCCTGGAACCGCTTCAGCAGCGCCGCCACCAGCTTGCGCTGACGCTCCGTACGCTTGATGTCGCTGTCCGAGTCACCCTCAGCCTTCCGCATCCGGGCATAGGACAGAGCCTCCATACCCTGCAGCACCTGCACACCGGGCTCAATATGCCGTTTGACATACAGGGTGTCCTTGTTGAGGTAATCCGCCTCGGCCTGAGTCAGCTCCAGCTCCACGCCGTTGATGAAATCGATCATCCGGATGAAGCCGTCAAAGCTGACCTCAAAGTTGTAGTCCACTTCGATGCCAAAATTATCGCGCAGGCAGATGTTGGTCATCTCCATTGCGCCCGCGGTGCCGCCGCCCCACTGGTAGCCCAGATTGTAGCAGACGGTGAACTTGGCTCTGCCGCAGGTATGCCCCTTATAGTCCGGCAGCTTCACAAAGGAGTCCCGAAGAATGGAGAATACGGTCACTTCCTTGGTATAGGTATTGAGGGAAATCAGCATGGTAGTATCCGCCATATTTGCTTCCTCACCGGCCCGGGCCGCCTGGCCCACCACCAATATGTTAATAATGTCATCGGCGCTCATGGGAGGAATGGTGGTCTCCACTGTAGCGGCCTCCGTAGCTTCCCCTTCGGTCTGCTCCGGCTCGGTCTCAGGGGGACGGGTATACTCGTCTGTGGCCTCGGTGTAGACGTAGGTATCCTCCGGCAGGGTGACCACGTTCATCTTGCTGAACTTGTTCTGGATGAACCAGTATCCCAACGCCGCGGCAATGAGAATCAGCGCCAGCAGCACCGCCAGCACAATCAAGAAAACTTTCAGCCCCTTGCCGCCTTTCTTCCCCTGATTTCCAGAGTCTTTCGGCTGCTTCTGCTGTTCAAAACGTCCATGATAGCTCATGTATAACCTCCTGATGGACAATACGATCTTAATATCTTCAGTCGTTCAGCGGCTATTGTATCACGGCGCATTTCAGATTACAAGACTTTTTTCACCTGTTTTTTATGGAAATCCCCTCAATTTCCCTCCGCTTCGGTGATGGCGCGGATCAGCTGCTTCTGCTGGGAGGATACAAACTGCATGACACTGTGCTCCGTGCCGTCGCCGTAGATATCCACCATCTCGCCCCAGCCGGTTTTGCCCACGGGAACGGTTTCTCCCTTCATAGTCAGCCGGCTCACCATGGGCAGAATCGTTGCCGCCAAGCGCGTTACGTCAGAGGGCGTCATGGTGGTGGTCACCATGGGCAGCAGCTCGTCCACCCAGCCATTCAGCTCGCTCAGGCTCATACCCCGAAACCGTTCCAGCAAAGCAGCTACCAGCTTGCGCTGGCGCTCCGTGCGCTTGATATCGGATTCTCCGTCACCGGCAGCCTTACGCATCCGGGCGTAGGACAGGGCCTCCATACCCTGCAATACCTGCACCCCCGGCTCAATGGTCCGCTGGACATACAGGGTGTCCTTATTGAGGTAATCAGCCTCGGCCTCCGTCAGCTCCAGCTCCACGCCGTTGAGGTAGTCAATCATCCGGATGAAGCCGTCGAAGCTGACCTCAATGTTGTAGTCCACCTCGATGCCGAAGTTGTCCTTCAGGCAGATGTTGGTCATTTCCATGGCCCCGGCGGTGCCGCCCTGCTGATAGCCCAGGGCGTAGCACATGGTAAACTTGTTTCTGCCGCCGTTCAGGCCCTTATAGGCCGGCAGCTGCACAAGGGAATCCCGGAGAATGGAGAATACCGTCACTTCCTCGGTATAGGTGTTGATGGACAACAGCATGGTAGTGTCCGCCATATGGCCCTCCTCCCCTGCCCGGGAGGCCTGACCCACCACCAGAATGTTGATGATGTCATCGGCGGTCATAGGGGGTCTGGTGGTCTCCTCGGTAGTCGCCACAGTGGTTTCCTCCGTGGACTCCGGTTCGGTTTCCGGCGGGCGGGTGTACTCGTCCGTAGCCTCGGTGTAGACATAGGTGTCCTCCGGCAGGGTGATAACGTTCATTTTTCTGAATTTGTTCTGGATAAACCAGTATACCAACCCAAAACCCACCAGAATCAGCGCCAGAACCACCGCCAGCACAATCAGGAAAATTTTCATCCCCCTGCCCCCGTTCTTTTGGGGTTTCTTTCGATTCTTCGGCTGTTTTTGCTCCTCAAAACGTCCGTGATAGCTCATAGGCAACCTCCTGATTCCATCAGTTGGAGCAATTATATCACGCACGTCCAAAAATCGCAAGATTTCCCAAAGAATCTTTAGGGAACCTTAAAATTTTTTCCGCTTTCGGCCCCAGATGCCGCAGCACACCAATCCACCCCCGGACAGGGCCATGCTCAGCACCGCCAGATACGTCCCCACGTCCCCGGTGCAGGGCGGTTCATCCGTGATAGGGACCACCATAGGTTCAAAGCGTTGGATCCACTGCCCCCCGGCGGGCATCTCCGCCAAAAAGGCCCGGAAGGGATAAAATCCATCCATCCGTCGGGTCTGCTCCAGAAGATACAGCCCCGGCTCCACCCCGGAAAACACGACCCTGCCGTCCACATCCAATAGCAGTTCCTTCCCGCCGTCGGACAGCTCGCTCAGCCAGTAGGCCAGATTGCCCGACCCCGCGTCTTCGCTGCGAACCACTCCGCCGCCGTACCGATCCAGCAGGCGGTAGCCGCCCTCGGTGGGCACCCCCACCAGATACAGCGTCACCGCCCCGTTGGTTACCGGAAGCTCCCCGGTATCCAGCTTGACCTCCACAGAGCCTTTCATTTCCGATGCCCCGGCGCATATGCTCAGCGAGAGCAACGTCCCAATCACCATCAATGCTATGATTCCCCGTTTCAATTGGCTTCTCCCCTTTCGTATGGATGCAGTCAGTATAGCGAAAGGGGCAGGCCGAAAAAAAGCGGAACGCTGACGCGCTCCGCTTTCCATTCACAAATGTATTTCCTTATTCCACCACCGGCACAGGCTTGACCTCCATGACGGTCTTCTGGTAGGCAGCGATGCCCTTGGCCAGCACGTCCATGGCCCGCTCCAAATCCTCCTGCTTGAGGATGTAGGCAATCCGCACCTCATTGATGCCCTTGCCGGGAGTCTCGTAGAAGGGCGCGCCGGGGGCGAACATGACGGTATCGCCGTTGTCGCTGAATTCCTCCAGCAGCCACCGCTGGAACTTGTCCGCGTTGTCCACCGGCAGGCTCGCCATCAGGTAGAACGCGCCCATAGGCTCCTCCACCACCACGCCGGGAATCTGACGCAGCTTGCGGATCACGGTGTCTCGGCGCTTGCGGTACTCCTCCTTACAGGAGCGGAAGAACGCGGAATCCACGCTGTACAGCGCCGCCGCGCCCACCTGATCCACCGTGGCCACCGCCAGACGGGACTGGCAGAATTTGAGAAGCGCCGCCTGAAGCTGCTTGTTCCGGGTGACCACACAGCCCACCCGGGCGCCGCAGGCGGAGAACCGCTTGGACACGGAATCCACAATCACCAGATTCTCGTCAATGTCCCGGTATCGGGCCATGGTGGGCACGCCGAACTTGTCGTCATAGCAGAATTCCCGGTACACCTCGTCGCAGATGAGGAACAGGTTATGCTTCTTGGCGATGTCCGCGATCATCCGCATTTCGCTTTCGTCCAGCACCACGCCGGTGGGGTTGCCGGGGTTGGTGATGAGAATGGCCCGGGTGTTGGGGGTGATCAGGCTCTCGATGCGCTCCCGGTCGGCATAGCGGTAGCCCTCCCAGGGGTTGGTGGGCAGGGCACGGATGACGCCGCCGGCCGCGTGGACGAAGGTGGTGTAGTTGGGATAGTAAGGCTCCGGGATGATGACCTCGGTATAGGGGTCCAGAATGGACAGGCAGGTGAAGAGCAGAGCCTCGCTGCCGCCGGTGGTCACCAGAATATCGTTGTCCTCCAGCGGCACCCCCAGAGTGCCGTAATACTTCTTGATGGCCTCGATCAGGCAGGGCCGTCCGGGGGACGCTTCATACGCCAGGGTCTGGTCGGCAAAATCGTGGACCGCCTCATAGAAGGCCCTGGGGGTGGGCAGGTCGGGCTGGCCGATGTTCAGATGATAAATTTTCTTTCCTTCCTTCTTGGCCTGCACGGCAAGGGGATGGAACTTCCGCATGGGGGACGGCTCACAACGATTGGCGTTAATGGAAATCTGCATTTTCTTTACCTCCACCGGCGGCTGCCAGAAGCGCCGGATTTTTTATAGTCTTTCGTAATGCGGCGAAGCTCACCGGTGAGGGCCGCAAGGCAAATCAAATTGGGAATGGCCATCAGGCCGTTGGCGATCTCGGATAGCTGCCAGACCACTTGCGTGTCCAGTACCGCTCCCAGCACCACCATGGCAGTCTGGGCGGCAGCAAATTCCTTCCAGCCGCCGAACAGAAACTGGGCACACCGGGAACCGTACAGCCCCCAGCCCAGGATCGTGGCAATGGCAAACAAACTCAGCGCCCCGGCCAGAAACAGGGATGCCCCGGCCCCATAGACCTGGGAAAACGCCGCACTGGTCAACTCTCCGCCCACATCCACGCCGTAGGGAATGGGCACGCCGGATACGAGAATTACCAGCGCTGTCAGGGTGCAGATGACGATGGTATCAAGAAACACCTCCACCATGCCCATGAGGCCCTGCTCCGCAGGCTCCGCCTCGGCACAGGCGTGGGCGATGGAGGCGGTGCCCATTCCGGCCTCGTTGGTAAAGACGCCCCGGCGGCAGCCCACACTGAGAGCCTGAAAGGCGGAACCCAGGATTCCCCCGGTAACCGCCCGGGGACAGAAGGCTCCTGCCAGAATTTGACCGAAGGCGGCGGGAATCCGCCGCCGGAACACCAGCAGCACCCCGATGCACAGCAGGAGATAGCTGGCG
>CAMGCA010000159.1 GCA_946011705.1 uncultured Clostridia bacterium
GCTGAGAAGAATTTACATCGCTTCCGTCAAGGCAAACCTGGTGGGCCAATTGGAAAATACCTACATCGTCGGCCCCGACGGCACGAAAAAGAAGCTGGAACGCAAATAAAGGAGGGATTCCATGGCATTTCTGCCCATCAACAGAAAAGAAATGCTGGAGCGAGGCTGGGAACAGTGCGACTTCGTCTACGTCATCGGCGACGCCTACGTTGACCACCCCTCCTTCGGCCACGCCATCATCAGCAGGGTTTTGGAAGCAAACGGCTACAGTGTAGGGCTGATCTCCCAGCCGGACTGGAAAAATCCCAAGTCCATTGACGTATTCGGACGGCCCCGGCTGGGGTTTCTGGTGTCCGGGGGCAACATGGATTCCATGGTGAACCACTATTCCGTCAGCAAGCGCCGCCGGGAAACCGATGCCTTCACCCCCGGGGGTGTCATGGGAAAGCGGCCGGACTACGCTACCCTCGGCTACTGCAACCTCATCCGGCAGACCTCCAAGGACGTGCCCATCCTCATTGGCGGCATCGAAGCCAGTCTGCGCCGTCTTGCCCACTATGATTATTGGTCGGAGAGCATGAAGCGCTCCATTCTGCTGGATTCTCAGGCCGACCTTCTCATGTACGGCATGGGGGAAAAGAGCATTGTGGAGATTGCCGAGGCTCTGAATTCCGGCATGAACGTCCGGGACATCACCTACATTGACGGCACCGTGTTCCGGGCCAGCCAGTTGGACGAGAGCCTGCCCACCATCGTGCTGCCCGCCTTTGAGGAATTAAAGGCAAATAAGAAGAAATATGCCGAATCCTTCAAAATCCAGTACGGCAACTGCGATCCCTTTACCGCCAAGCGGCTCGTCGAGCCTTACGGGAAGGAATTTGTGGTACAGAACCCGCCCCAGAAGCCCCTGACCACGGCGGAAATGGATGCCGTCTACGACCTGCCCTACGAGCGGACATGGCACCCCAGCTACTCAAAGGCCGGGGGCGTGCCCGCCATCGAGGAGGTCAGGTTCAGCCTGGTAAGTAACCGTGGCTGCTTTGGAGCCTGCTCCTTCTGCGCCCTGACCTTCCATCAGGGGCGAATCGTGCAGGTGAGAAGCCATGAATCCATTCTCAAAGAAGCGGAAATCATGGTGAAGGACCCGGATTTTAAGGGCTATATCCACGATGTAGGCGGCCCCACCGCCAACTTCCGGCACCCCGCCTGCGAAAAGCAGCTGACCAAGGGCGCCTGCGGCGGGCGGCAGTGCCTGTACCCCACCCCCTGCAAGAACATGAACGCCGACCACTCTGACTACATTGCCCTGCTGCGCAAGCTGCGCAAAATTCCCGGGGTGAAGAAGGTCTTCGTCCGCAGCGGCATCCGGTTTGACTACCTTCTGGCGGACAAAAAGGACACCTTTTTCAAGGAATTGGTGCAATAATTCACCCTAAATAAGCAGTACGGCACGAAGCAATTTTTGGTGCCCTACCTGATGTCCAGCCCCCCCGGCTCCACCATGACGGAGGCCGTGGAGCTGGCGGAGTACATCCGGGACATGGGCTACAACCCGGAGCAGGTGCAGGACTTCTACCCCACCCCTTCCACATTGTCCACGGTGATGTACTATACAGGCCTTGACCCTCGAACCATGGAGAAGGTCTACGTGCCCACCGACCCCCACGAGAAGGCCATGCAGCGGGCCCTGATCCAGTACCGCAATCCCAAGAACTACAATCTGGTGAAGGAGGCCCTGCTGAAAGCTCACCGGGAAGACCTGATCGGCTCCGGCCCCAAGTGTCTGATTCGTGCGGTGCCCCCAAGACGGCCAAATGCCGCGGCCAAGACGGTACGCCGCCGCTAACGTTCACCTTGTCTGTCAGGTACGCAAGCTGGATACGGGTTTCCGGAAATCAGCGCTTCTTTTTCCTGCCGGGGCAGCCGTTTTACCGCCGCTTCCCGCTTCAGCGCCTGAGAGTGGGTGCCGCAGCCTTCCTGATACGCCAATTCCAGAGGTCCCCGGCCCCGGGTATACTTCGCGCCCCTGCCCTGCCGGTGGGCTTCCAGCCGGCGGGCCACGTCGGTGGTAATGCCGGTGTATAACGTCCCATCCCCGCAGCGGAGAATATACAGATACCACATTGTTTTTTCCTCCATACCACAGCGGCTGATGCCGAAGGGCGGGTCAGTTGTCCCGCCCCTACATTTTTATCTTCGGAACCGCTTGCTCAGCACCATATCCAGCAGAAGGAAGGTCACGTTGCCCAGCAGGAGCATAACGACCGTCATGACTCTCCCCGCGTCGGCAAATTCCTCCGCCAGCGCGTCCATTCCCAGCAGGTGAATCAGCAGCCAGTACAGGGCAAGAATCACGGCGTTGAACAGCAGCCCTTTCCACAGCCAGGGCCATTTTCTTCTTTCCAGCCGGGGCTTCACCATGGGGTAATAGCCCAGGGCCGCGAACACCGCCGCCGCTTCCTTGTCCGAAGCCAGCAGCAGCGACAGCACCGCCACCGCACCATACCAGGCCCAGCCATACCGGGCGCCGCAGGTTTTCAGCACCAGCTGCGCCAGCAGGATGCATACCATGGGGCAGATAAAGGTCGCCACCGGGATGAGGGTGCCAAGGCACATAATCACCACCGCCAGCGCCGCCAGTACGCCCCCAAGGGCCGCGCTGTAGGCCGGGGTTTTTTTACTGCTTGCCATTGCGCTTGAGCAGACCGTACTTCACGTCCCACAGCTTCTGAGACAGGTCTACATAGTAGGTCTGGGGATTGTCAAAGCGCTTAACCTCGTCCCAGAGGGTGTCCACCTGCTCCTTGCAGTATGCGCGGATTTCCTCCAGCGAAGGCAGCTTATAAACCAGCTGGCCCCCCTTGAAAATGGGCACCTGCAGCTCCTTCGCGGTGAAATTGTAGACCTGTTTGGTCTTCCAGGTGGCCTCGGGGTCGAAAATCTCCATGTCCTTGGTATCGTCCACAATTTCGTCGTACACCGTCAGATAGTCGGCGATGGCCTTGCCGGTGTCCTTGGCGTAGAAACGGTACAGCTTCTTGTAGTGGGGGTTGGTAATCTTTATTACGTTCTCGGAAATCTTGATCTTGGGCACGATGGTGCCGTCGGGCTCCTCCACGGCAGCCAGCTTGTACACGCCGCCGAAGACCGGTTCGCTCTTCGCGGTAATCAGCCGCTCGCCCACGCCGAACAGGTCGATTTTCGCCCCCTGCCGCAGAATGTCCCGGATAATGTACTCGTCCAGGGAGTTGGACACGGAAATGCTGCACTCCGTCCAGCCCGCCTCGTCCAGCATAATTCTCGCCTGCTGGGTCAGGTAGGCCATGTCGCCGGAGTCCAGGCGGATACCGCACTTGGTAATGCCCATGGGCTTCAGGACTTCGTTGAACACCCGGATGGCGTTGGGCACGCCGGATTTCAGGGTGTTGTAAGTGTCCACCAGCAGCACGGCGTTGTGGGGATACATCTGGGCGTAGGCCTTGAAGGCCTCATACTCGCTGTCGAACATCTGCACCCAGGCGTGGGCCAGGGTGCCGCCGGCTTTCACGCCGAACAGCGGGTCGGAGATGGTGCAGGCGGTGCCGTGGCAGCCGCCGCGATAGGCAGGTCTCGGGCCCAGCATGGCCGCGTCCGCGCCCTGTGCCCGGCGGGAGCCGAATTCCAGCACCGTCCGCCCCTCGGCAGCCCGGACAATGCGGTTGGACTTGGTGGCAATCAGGCTCTGATGGTTGATGCACAGCAGCATATAGGTCTCCACCAGCTGGGCCTGAATGGCGGGAGCGCGGACGGTGATGATTGGCTCATTGGGGAAAATGGGCGTTCCCTCGGGCACGGCCCAGATATCGCCGGTGAACTTGAAGTCCGCCAGATACTGCAAAAATTCCTCGCTGAACATATTCCGGCCCCGCAGATATTCGATATCTTCCGGGCCGAAATGCAGCTCCTGCACATACTGGATGATCTGCTCCAACCCTGCCGCAATGGCAAAGCCGCCGCCGTCGGGGCACTGGCGGAAGAACAGGTCAAAATAGGCAATCCGGTCGCAGTAGCCCGTGGCGAAATAGCCCTGGCTCATGGTCAACTCGTAGTAGTCGCAAAGCATGGTGAGATTCAGTTTGTCGTTGATAACCATAGGTTGGTCACCTCTTTCTGATGAATGGATTCATTATAACACTCCTCCGGGAAAAGGCAAGCTTTTTCATTGACAGCCGCCCTGTTTTGAGATATATTTTAAGTATAGTGAGGAGTTTGCAGTGTGGAGTTGTGGTATCGCCTTCGGCGATGAATTTTATATACTGGTGCAATTTTCTTCACTCTCCACTCTTCACTCTCCACACTCACAGAAAGGGGGCGTGATACCCATGGAAATAACAATTGGCATGAAGGGCGAGGCATCCACTGTGGCAGAGCGGGAGGACACCGCGGCGGAGGTCGGTTCCGGGGATCTGCTGGTCTACGCCACCCCCTGCATGGCGGCGCTGATGGAGGGCGCGGCCTGCGAAGCCATTGCCCCGGCGCTGCCTGATGGCACAACCAGCGTGGGCACCATGCTGAGCATCGAGCACCTGTCCGCCACCCCCGTGGGGCTGGAAGTTCGGGCCGAGGCCGAGGTCACTGCCGTGGAGGGAAAGGTTATTACCTTTGCCCTGCGGGCTTTTGACGAGGCTGGTGAAATCGGCAAGGGAATCCACAAACGCGTCATCGTAAACAGTCAAAAATTTCTTGACAAGGCATATCAAAAGCTCTAAGGAGGTAAGGTTATGCAAGACTATGGAGCCATGATCCGCAGCACCTTTGAGATGGGCAGTGTTCGAGATGCCGAAACACTGTTTGAGGCCTGCATCAAAAACGCCTTCCCCACCTTCCACTTCCGGAAGTTGGAGCTGATCCGCTTCATCCGGGATGAGGAATACATGGAGGGCCGCAGCTGGAACCATGTGTTTGAGATCAAAAAGTCCGAGCTTTCCGGGCAGAAGGTCTGGGAGGTCCACTGCCACCGGGTCACCATGGGCAAAACCCCGGACAAGCACGTCATTCTGGATTATCTGACACTGGGGTTTGTACAGTATCTGGAAGCATAATCAAAAGGGCACGCCGAATTGGGCGTGCCCCGTTTTTATTTTGCCTTGTCGGCGGCGATGATGCGCTTCATGGCCTCGATGCCCACCTTCACCGCGCCGGAGGTGTCCTCCGTCATGGGCATGGCAAGCCCCGCCTTTTCCCGCTCCTGATTCCACAAAGCGCTGAATACCGCGCCG
>CAMGCA010000160.1 GCA_946011705.1 uncultured Clostridia bacterium
CCCTTGTAACCGGCACCGGTGGTGCGGGGCTTATTGGTGTAGAACCGGGGAATCAGGATCAGTTTTTCTGAGACGACCTCCTGGAGCCTGGCCAGCCGCTGGCAGTAATCCAGGACGGCATCCTCCCGGTCCGCAGAGCAGGGTCCGACAATCAGAACCATTTTATCGCTTTTCCCTGTGAATACATCGGCAATCAGCGCGTCACGGGCCTCCTTGACTCGGGACAGCTCCGCAGTCAGAGGATACTGCTCCTTGATCTCCTTGGGTACCGGCAGCTTTCTTTTGAATTGCATATTTTTCATACTAGTATCTTCTTTCCAAGTTCGCTATTTTTCTGTTTTCTTCGTTCTTTTCACATAATATAGAACCGAACACACGATTAACATGAGGGAGATGACGGCCACAACCAGAGGGATGACCGGGAATGGCACAGATTCCGCCGCGATGTCAGGCACCTCTGTAGTGGCTGGCACTTCAGCGGTTTCTTCCGGCATCGTTGGTTCCTCAGTTGGCTCCGGTGTGTGATCCGTTGGCGCGTTGACAATTCTGCCGGAACCATTAACAGTCCCATAGTCGATGCCAAACCCCGGATATTTATCCAGCAAAGGGGAATTGTAGGCCAGAACGGTTTTGTTCTCAAAGGACTGAGCGTAGTTGGCAAGAACCATGTAGTCTTCCATAACGTAGTCAACCACATTTACCGCAGAGGAGAACATATTGTAGCCGTCGCCGGAGTTTCTCAACGTGTAATTGTAGCCTGCCAGACGATAGGTTTCCTGCAATTCCAGCGCCCTCCAGCTGTCTGTTTCCTTGTCATAGATCGCCACATCGTGGACGCGGTAGCCGCCTGTGGGACCGCCGATCCACATACCATTTCCATCCTTTTGGGTGGAATCGGGCCAATCGGTATCAATTTGATACCGGATACCGGAAACCTGGAGGAAGCCGCCGCATTCTTGGTCGCTTCCTGCGAAACGGGCGCCCCATTCCAGCGCGTCCAGCAGTTGCTGCCCGGTTACGGTCTGCAAACAGGCGATGTTGCCAAAGGTATGGATATCCTTGCAGGTCTTATAGGTCATTGTGCCCGTGACAGCCTGATTCCGGATGCCGCCGCCATTTACAATCGCCGCGTCCACATTCATATCCATCTGATCAAACAGATAGTAAAGCGCATCCGCGGCAAAATCGCCGGTATTGGTTTCCTGCTTGCGGACAAGCCGTGTCCCGTCCTCCGCGTAATTGTCAAGGATAACTTGGGACTCTCCGATTTTCTGCTTCAGCTTCTGATTGACCTTATTGATCCATTGATTCTTCACAAATGAGATCGTATAGTCGTTGACCCATTCAGGCCCGGAGTAAATCTCGGAGGTAAGCCGGTGGCCGCTGACCACCGAAGACTCGGTTCCGTCCTTGTTTTTCACAGTTTTCAGGATGTCCTCGCAGACAATGAGGTCGGACTGGATTTCGCCGGTTTCATAGTCGATGACCATGATGCCTACGTTATTCAGATATTCACCGGTTTGGGTTAAAAGCACAGGCTCTCCATCTGCGCCGAGAATCTGCTGGCCGCTTACCTCGCTGTGGGAATGCCCATCAATAAAGGCATCCAGACCGCTGACGTGAGCGATCACTTCCTCACTGGTCCAGGGAGAAGAGGACGGGTCGTCACCCAGATGGCCCACCGCGATGACTTTGGTGGCGCCGGCCCTGCGGATAGCATCGACAGCGAACTGGACATCATCGTAAAGGGCCTGACCGTCATCTCCGCCGGAGATACCGTAGCAAAAGCTGCCGTTTTCATCCTGAAAATAGGCAGGTGTGGACTTTACAATGGTTTCCGGTGTGGTAATTCCGATGAAAGCCACGATTTCCTTGCCGAAATGATAGGCCTGAAAGGATTCCAGAAGGTTTTCACCCCGAACGCCGTCCTCCTGATGGTAGAGATTGCAGGAAAGATAGGGAAATTCCGCTTCCTGCACACGTTCCAGGAAGCTATCCATGCCATAGTCAAATTCGTGGTTGCCCGGCGTTGCCAGATCATAGCCTGCTTTGTTCATCAGCTGGAGGACAGAAGCGCCCTGATCCATAGAACCAAAAGCGGTTCCCTGCAGGTGATCCCCTGCGTCCACAAGCAGGACATATCTGTATTGCTTCTCCAGATTCTTTTTCAGGGCACCGATGGTATCGAAACTCAGGGGACCGTCAATATACGCATGGGTGTCATTGGTGTACAGAATCACAATATCATTGGATTTTTCCGCGTTGGCCGCGCAGACGGGAATGCTCAGCAAAATGATCAGCAGTACGGAGCAAAGAATTGATAACAGTTTCCGCATAGCGTGGTTCCTCCTTTTTCTGTATTTTACACTATTTTGTCGAAAAAGGGAAGACCAAAGAAAAAGAATATGGACATGATTTCCCGTATGGACAACACTGGAGTTTTGTGATATTCTATCCCTAATAAATCCATAAGGTAATGGTATTTGTCATGAAAAAGACAATAATACTTCGCCTGACGGCAGCGATTGCCGCGGCGCTGATTTCAGTCAGCTGCCTGACCGGCTGCGGAAAGAAAAAGCGTGTGACGTCACAGACGGATCAGACCACCTTCGGAATCGATGTTGCCCGGTATCAGGGCACGATTGACTGGAAAAAGGTTGCCCAGTCCGGCATCGACTTTGCCATCATTCGGGTGGGATATCGGGGCAAAACCGATGGTATCATCAAGGAAGATCCCAATGGACGCTATAATCTGCAGGAGGCATCCAAGGCCGGAATCAAAATCGGCGCGTATTTTTTCTCAACTGCCGTATCCGAGGCGGAGGCGGAAGAGGAAGCGGAATGGATGGGACGGGTTTTGGCCCAATATCCCATTACTTACCCTGTTGTTTATGACTGCGAAGGATTTCAGGAAACCGACAGCCGTCAGTATGAAATGAGCAAGCAGGAACGAACGGATGCGGCGCTGGCCTTCCTGGCCGCTATTGAGCGGCTGGGGTATGAGGGGATGTTTTACGCGTCCAAGGGTGACATGGAGTTTGATAACCGTTGGGAGACCTCTCGGATTGAGGAAAAATACAAAATATGGGTGGCTCAGTACCCATCGGAGCCATATCCCCTGACGGAAGCGTCCAGCTACGCGCAGAAACACCATATGTGGCAGTATTCCACGACCGGTACTGTGCCGGGAATCTCTTTGCCGGTTGATATGAACGTGGCGTATTTTGGGTATGACGGCATTGAGCCTGCCAGGGACAAGACCCCGCCCCAGGAAGCCGAAGCGGATATCGAGGCCATGATGGATTTCACGCCGGTGTCGGAAGAAGTAACTGCCAAAGATGAGACGAATCTGCGGGATATTCCCAGTCAAGGCGAGGACAGCCAGGTAATGCGAACGCTGCAAAATGGTGAGATCGCGAAACGGATTGCCATCAGCAGCAGCGGCTGGTCAAAGGTGGTTTTCGAGGAGGAAACCTATTATGCGGTTTCCAGCTACCTGACGACGGATCTCAGCGCGAAACCGGCTGAGACTGAAGCGGACGACGGCATACAGACGCAATTTACTCCCGTCAACGAAAGCGTTACGGCGAAGAATCTGGTAAATCTGCGAAAGCTGCCAAGCGTAGAGCATGAGGATGCCACAGTCATCGCGCAGCTAAAGCATGGGGATGTGGCGGTCCGGACTGGCGTCAGTGACAACGGCTGGTCGAAGCTGACCTATCAGGGACAGACCTGCTACGCCGTCACCAGCTATCTGGAACCGGTTGGCGGAGAGAATACGGCAAATCAGGAGCCCGCGGCGTCGGAGACACAGGAAGCTGTGCAGATTCAAACGCAGTTTGAACCGATTCAGGATCGTGTTACCGCAAAGGTGGAGGTAAACCTGCGGACCCTGCCTAGCGTGGAAGACCCCAGGTGCGAAGTGGCTGCCACGCTGAAAAACGGCGAGGTCGTAACACGCACCGGAATCAATCGTGACGTAGGCTGGTCAAGGGTCGAGTATCAGGGACAGACGCAGTATTGCGTCAGCAACTCCCTGACTGCCGCCGAGTAGGGGAGCGGTTATAATCACGATTTGAAAGGGAACGAGCGCTGATCCAAGAGGGGGATCACATTTTGATGTGTACCGTAATCGCTATAACCTGAAAAATGTGCTCTCCCAAGAGGGATATACGATCTGCAAGACCATGCCTATGTATGGGTCTGTCCGTCATGTGCCGCGAAAAAACTCAAATAACGTGTTTTCCTTCTTGACAAATGTGGGAACCTGTGGTAGTATAAGCAAGTCGTTGAGAGACGGCAAGCAAATATGGGCGAGTGGTGGAATTGGTAGACTCGCTAGATTCAGGTTCTAGTGTTCACTGCGGACGTGCGGGTTCAAGTCCCGCCTCGCCCACCATATTTGAAAGGCACGCGGTAAGCGTGCCTTTTTTCTATTCCAAAGGGGCTGACTCATTTGAGTCAGCCCCTTTGATATGCCTTATACAAAGAACTGGAACAGGCAGAATGCAGCGTAGATACACAGCAGCAGAACGCCCTGCCAGCGCTCCAGCTTCTTCCGGGTCAACGCGGGCACCGTCAGCAGCAGCATAACGCCCAGCATGACGGGAATGTCCAGCACAAGAGACGCGTTGTGCCCCATCAGAAGCTTGCCCACAGGAACCTCAAAGGGGGCCAGCGCCACACTGATGCCAGACACCAGCACCAGATTGAACACATTGGCGCCGATAACATTGCCGATGCCAAGAGAGGCGTGGCCTTTTCTGAGGGAGGTAATTGTAGTGACCAGCTCGGGAAGGGAAGTGCCCAGCGCAACAAAGGTCAGGGCGATTACGGTTTCGGGCACCCCGAGGAACTGGGCGATAATGGTGCCGTGCTCAACCAGCAAATCCGCGCCCACAGCGATCAGAGCGGCGCCGACAATCAGCAGCAGCAGTTCCATCAGCAGCGTTCTGGGCTTTGCGTCAGCTTCTTCCTCCTCCGCTTGGTCGGGATTCTTCAAACCCTGACGGACGTTGAGCACCAGATACACAACGAAGATAGCCAGCATCACAAATCCCATCCAGCGTGGAAACTCCCCCAGCAGATAGGCAGCCAGACAGTACAGGGCGGCGGAGGTGAAAAAGAAAACAACAGGCATTTTCATCGTCTTCACATTGACCGGGCCGGGGTTAAAAGCAACGGAAATTGCGGCAATGAGGGATGTGTTGCAGATAATGGAGCCAATGGCGTTACCGTAGGCCATAGCGCCTTGCCC
>CAMGCA010000161.1 GCA_946011705.1 uncultured Clostridia bacterium
CCCCCACCTCCCCCCGGCGCCCCGGCCCGCCCCCCCCCGGTCTTCCCCCCCCCCCCCCCCGGCCCGGGGGGGCCACCCCCTAGCTTTGAGGATGAATTCCTCCTCCACCTCAAAAGCGGGTTCAGCCACCGCTGGCTGCGGAGCTTCTGGTTCCTCCGGCAGATCCATGACGATGGTTGGCTCATCGGTGGGAGGAACAGCGGAAGCAGGCTCGTCGGTGGTAATGGCATCGGAGGCCGGTTCCTCCACCGGGGAGAATTCCTGGGTGTCGGGAAGGGCCGATTCCTCCGGCTCCTGGGGTTCCGGCTCTTTGGCTTCCGACGCTTCCGACTCCTCCAACGGCTCCTTATCAAGTCGCAGCTCAGGCATCTGTCCGGCGGGCTGCGCCGGTTCTTCCGCTTCCGGGTGCTCGCTGAATTCCTTCAGAATGTCCTCTAAATCAAAATCCTGATTGGTATCCATATCCATAATTGGGTATCCTCCTGGTTATAAGCGCTGGCGTACCGCCTCGTACAATAGAATCGACGCCGCGGCGGAGGCGTTCAAGGAGCTGATACGCCCCTTCATGGGAATGTTCACCATCACGTCGCAATTTTTGCGGACCAGGGGGCTCATACCGTCACCCTCATTACCGATGACGATGGCGGCGGGACCGGACAGATCCGCCTGATACATGGGGATGGAGCCTTCGGCGGCGGTGCCGAATACCCACACGCCCTTGTCCTTCAGCTCGGAAATGGCGCTGTTGATGTTGGTGACTCGGGCCACCTTCATATACTCCACCGCACCGGCGGAGGCCTTGGCTACCGTGGCGGTTAAGCCTACGCTGCGGCGCTTGGGAATGATGACGCCATGTGCCCCGGCGCACTCCGCGCTTCTGAGAATCGCACCCAGATTGTGGGGGTCGGACAGCTCGTCGCAGATGACGACGAGGGGCGCTTCCCCCCGGGCAGCGGCTTGCTCCAGAATGTCGTCGATGGTCACATATTCGTGAGCGGCAGCCAGAGCGATGATGCCCTGATGGGCGCGGGTAAAGGACATGGCGTCCAGCTTCCGGCGGTCAACGGGTACGACTACCGCGCCGGCTTCCTTCGCCTGAGCGGCAAGCCGCTGCAAGCCCTTATCGATGTCGCCGTCGGCAACAAAAATCTTATCGATGGTGCGGCCGCTTTTCAGGGCCTCGGAAACGGCGTTGCGGCCCTCCAGCTGGCCCTCCACTTCCTCAATTTCCTCCCGCTGGGCAAACCGGTCAGCCCGGCGGGGAGGGGTTTTCCGTCCGGCAGGACGGCGGTTTTCACTCATAACAGTATCTCCTGTTCAAACGATAATCATAGACGTTAGCATTATAGCAGGTAATATGCAATTTCTCAAGCTTAATTTTTCGCTGGAACAGGGAAAATGAGGGATTATGTAACCTATTCACAGAAAATTTACCATCCTGTCCAGAATCCTTCATTGCTTAAAACGCAAAAGTGTGATATGATGTGGCAAAATAAGGAGGCGAGCGGATTATGGATCTCAATCGCGGCAATAACCCCAACAATGGGAAAAAACCCGAGGGCGACCGCCCCAAGGGCAGCTACTTTACCCCGCTGATGATCGCGCTGATCCTGGTGCTGCTATTCAGCTGGATCATGAATACGGTGGAAAAGAGCCAATATACGGAAACCACCCTGTCTGACTTCTTTGAGGCGAAAAACGCCGGTCAATTGGCGGAGGTGGAGCTTCGCTATGACCGCATTCTCTACATGACCAAGGAGGAGGCCGCCAAAGACCCCGCCCGGCAGAAGGCCTGTTATACCGGCTTGCCCAGCGGCGGCGATATGCTGGCCTTGGCAGAAGAGCTGGACGCGGCGGGCGTCAAGGTCAACAACCAGATCGTGGAGGACAACTCCATGATCATGATGATTCTGTCCTATGCCATCATGATCGGCGGTATGTTCCTGCTGATGAACCTGCTGACCAAGCGCATGGGCGGCGACGGTATGATGGGCGGCTTTGGCAAGTCCAAGGCCAAGGTCTACATGGAAAAGCAGACCGGCGTGACCTTCAAGGACGTGGCCGGACAGGACGAGGCCAAGGAGTCCTTACAGGAAATCATTGACTTCCTCCACAACCCCCAGAAGTACACTGCCATCGGCGCAAAACTGCCCAAGGGCGCGCTGCTGGTTGGCTCTCCCGGCACCGGCAAGACCCTGCTTGCCAAGGCAGTGGCCGGTGAGGCGGACGTGCCCTTCTTCTCCATTTCCGGTTCCGATTTTGTGGAAATGTTCGTGGGCATGGGCGCCAGCCGGGTCCGTGACCTGTTCCAGCAGGCGGCTAAGGTGGCTCCCTGCATTATCTTTATCGATGAAATTGATGCCGTGGGCCGCTCCCGGGATAACCGCTATGGCTCCAACTCCGAACAGGAGCAGACCCTGAACCAGCTGCTCAGCGAAATCGACGGCTTTGAATCCTCCAAGGGAATCGTGTGTCTGGCTGCCACCAACCGTCCGGAAATTCTGGACAAGGCCCTGCTGCGGCCCGGACGGTTCGACCGCCGGATTATCGTGGACCGTCCCAACCTCCAGGGCCGTCTGGACACCCTGAAGGTGCACACCCGGAAAATCCGCCTTTCTGAGGACGTAGATCTACGGAAAATCGCCCAGGCCACTGCCGGCGCGGTGGGCGCGGATCTTGCCAATCTGGTCAACGAGGCCGCTCTGCGGGCGGTGCGCATGGGCCGTCAGGCGGTGAATCAGGAGGATTTGCTGGTATCCTTTGAGACCGTCATCGCGGGCACTGAGAAGAAGAATACCGTGCTCACCGACATGGAAAAGCGTCTGGTTGCCTATCACGAGGTGGGCCACGCCCTGATCGCGGCTCTCGAGAAGCATTCCCAGCCCGTGTCCAAAATCACCATCGTTCCCCACACCTCCGGTGCGCTGGGCTACACCATGCAGATGCCCGAGGAGGAGAAGTTCCTGTCCACCGCTGACGAGCTGCGCACGGAGCTGCGGACGCTGGTTGGCGGCCGGGCGGCGGAGCAGGTGGTCTTCGGCATTCAGACCACCGGCGCATCCAACGACATCCAGCGGGCCACGGCTCTGGCCCGGAACATGGTCACCCAGTACGGCATGAGCGAGAAATTCGGCCTCATGTCCACAGCTTCTGTGCAGAACCAGTATCTGGACGGGCAGGCGTATATGGACTGCTCCCAGGAGACCGCCGCCGAGGTGGACAAGGAGGTTATGCGTCTGCTGGACAGCGCCTACACTGATGCCAAGCGGATTCTGACGGAGAACCGGCAGCTGCTGGATGAGATCAGCGAGTTCCTGCTGGTGAAAGAGACCATCACCGGCGACGAGCTGATGGCCTATGTCAATGCCGACAAGGCCGCCTTGCCGGAGCCTGAAAAGGAAGAGGAATAACCCGGGAAAACGTGATTGCAAATTTCCCCGGAATGGGTTATAATGTGGGCAGATGGCAGAAAAAGGAGGAATTCCAATGAAAAAGAGATTATTCGCCGGGTTGTTGGCAATTGTAATGGCCCTTACCGCAGCTGCCTGCAGTAAGAAGACGGAGCCCACCGTCTCCACGGAGAGTGAGACCCCTGCCCCGACCACTGCGTCCCAGGAGAATGCTGGCCGGGAGCTGAGTCTGAAGGAGAGCAGCCTCAGTGTCACCACCTGGAGCAGCCCCAACGGCGCAACCGTGAATCTGACCGCCGTTCCCTCGGACCACGCCAAGGACGATACCGCGCAGTTCGTGATCCGTCTGGACGGGGAGGATATCAAAACGGTACCCTGTGAGTGGAAGAGCGGCGCCTATGTGGCTTCCGCCGATCTGAACGGCGCCGATGGCTATGGCTACTATGTTGCGCTGTCCGGTAAGGACGGCTCCTTTGCCGAGGTGGCGGTGAATACGCCGGAAAACCCCACGGATGAAGCACTGGTCAATCTGGCTTCGTCTCTGATGCCCTATTGCAGCCTGACGCTGAACGACACGGCACTGGAGGGCGACAGCCTGACGATTCTCAGCGGCTACGCGCTGGTGCAGGCTCCCCGGATTACCGGCGATGGTGACAATGTGGCCTGTGCCCAGGCAAATCTGGTGATGACCCTGGATGGCCAGGAGATCGGCAGAATTCCGCTGGTCATGGCTCCCGGTGAGGCAGACAGAAGCTACGACGCTACCGTTACGGATCTGAGCTTTACCGTGCCCGAGGAAATCGGGGAGGGTCAGCAGTTGGCTCTGCGGCTGGAAGCGGAGCTGACCGATGGCCAGACCCTTACCGCTCAGGGTGGCAGCTGGACCGCGCAGGATGGCGTTTATTCCAGCACCGTGGGCTAAGCAGATAATAACTCCGCCTCGAAAGAGGCGGAGTTCCGTTTGTCAACCAATTTGACGCCCGGCTCAGACACGAGCCGGGCGTACTTAAGGCAACACCGCTTAGGGGGGAGCAGCGGGCTTCGGCGGATCTTTTGCTCCAATCGTGCAGTATGAAAAATGGGAAATACATCCAGTATTCCCGCATTTTCCATACTTTCGCTCGGGTCAAAACACTGGCCGAATCTCCTTGCCCCATTATGCGGTGTTGCCTTAATTTACCTTATTTGCACAGTCCCTCTGCGACTTCCACGATGTGGTCCGCGCTCAGGCCAAAGGCCTTCAGCAGAGCGCCGGCAGGGCCGGAGTGGCCGAACTCATCGTTGACGCCAATGCGGGCAACCTTGGTGGGCAGCTTCTCAGAGAGCAGGCTGCACACAGCCTCGCCCAGACCGCCGATGATGGAGTGCTCCTCGCAGGTGATGACCTTTCCACACTTCTTGGCGGCGGACAGCACCAGCTCCTCGTCCAGAGGCTTGATGGTGGCCATGTTGATAACCATGGCGTTAATGCCCTTGGCAGCCAGCGTCTCGGCAGCCACGATGGCTTCATAGACCATCAGGCCGTTGGCAATGATGGCAACATCGGTGCCGTCCCGCAGAACCTCGCCCTTGCCGATCTGGAAGGAAAAGCCTTCCTCGTGGACAACGGGCACAGCGGCCCGACCGAAGCGCATATAGACGGGGCCAACGTATTCGTAGGCGGCCTTCACCATGGCCTTGGCCTCCACATCGTCGGCGGGGCTCATGACCACCATGCCGGGAATGGAGCGCATCAGGGCGAAGTCCTCGCAGCACTGATGGCTGGCACCGTCCTCACCGACAGAGATGCCGCCGTGGGTGGCGCCGATCTTCACGTTCAGGTGGGGGTAGCCGATGGAGTTG
>CAMGCA010000162.1 GCA_946011705.1 uncultured Clostridia bacterium
GTGGGGGGTGTCAGAGGTAGGGGGGAGTATACCGGTTCGGTTGGGGGCGTGTATTTCGTGGTTGACGTTGGCAATCTGGTCTCTGCGGCGGACGATCTGCCCTTCCAGGGTTTCCGGCCAGGTTTCTCCGGTGTGGCCCACGATGCCCATGCGGACCTCGTAGGTCAAATTCAGGCCCATACCGTCCTTTTCCAGCACGTCCACCACCCGCAGGCTCTGCTCGTTGTGGCGGAAGGGCTTGCCCATACAAGCGGTCAGCGCCGCTTCTCCGGCGTGGCCGAAGGGGGTATGACCCAGATCGTGGCCCATGGCGATGGCTTCCGACAGATCTTCGTTCAGCCCCAGCGCCCGGGTGATGGTGCCCGCGATGCGGGACACCTCAAGGGTGTGGGTCATGCGGGTGCGGTAGTGGTCGCCCTCGGGCTGCAAAAACACCTGGGTCTTGTGCATCAGCCGGCGGAAGGCCTTGCTGTGGACGATGCGGTCAATGTCCCGCTGGTAGCAGGTGCGCACGTCCTCCTCCCGAGGCTCCTCATACCGGGGACGGCCCCGGCTCCTGTCCGCAAAGGCAGCCAGCGGGTTCAGGCGCTTGTGCTCCAACCGTTCCAGTTCCTCTTTTACCGTCATAATAACACCCCGTTGTACAATTGAAAATTGACAATTGACAGTTGACAATTTTCAATTAGGAATCTTGTCGCATTTTTAATCATCCCCGCAGGGAATTCTTTAATTGTCAATTGTCAATTCTTACACTGGAAATGCTTTGTACTCTTGACCAACCTCCATGCCCTCCACGGTTCCGGAGGTCATATCGGTCAGCCGGTCAAGAAATTTCTGGGTCTGGGCTTCCGGAAACAGCAGCTCCAGCTCCACCTCCGCACCGAAATCGGTGCTGCGGATGATGCCGCCGAAGGCCTCCGCTTCCAGCTTCACCCGCTCGTAGAAGTTGTAGGGACAGGGTACATACAGCACCGTCCACACTCGCTTCATGGATTTGCCCGCCGCATCCACGGCGATTTTCGCGCCCTTGGTATAGGCCCGCACCAGCCCCCCGGCTCCCAGCAGAATGCCGCCAAAATATCGGGTGACCACGCAGACCACATTATATAGACTCTCCCGCTGCAAAACCTGCAGCATGGGCATTCCCGCCGTACCTCCAGGCTCGCCGTCATCGGAAAACCGCACCGCGCCGTCCCGGATGATGTAGGCCCAGCAGTTATGGGTGGCGTCATAGTGCTGCTTTTTCATCTCCTGAATCTTAGCCAGAGCTTCCTCCTCGGTTTCCACAGGCCAGATTCTGCCGATAAAGCGGGACTTTTTCTCGATGAACTCCGCTTCCCCGAATTGGGTGGGGACAAGGTATTCGTCCACGTCAGCACTCCTTCACAACGTACTCCCGGAGCCGTCCAAAGAGGATGGCGTCCAGAACCGTCTCCACCTCGATGCCCGCATCGGTGTACTCCACTTTTTTCACCTGGGCGTTGTCGTGGAGGGTCTCCACCATGCCGCCCTTGGCATAGGGGAAACGCAGAATCACATGGTGCCGGGAATGGCCCAGCGCTTCCTCAATGGCTTTCAGCAGGCCGTCCATATTCTTGCCCTTTTTGGCGGAGATGGCAACACAGTCCTTGCCCACGGGTATGTCCTCGGAATAGACAAGATCCGCCTTGTTATAGCACCGCAAGACGGGAGTATCCGGCTTTGCCAGCTTGGCGATGAGCCTGTCCACCACCGCTGCATGGGCTTCCAGATCAGGGTCGGATACATCGATGACATGGAGCAGCAAATCCGCGTATTCCAGCTCCTCCAGCGTGGCGTGGAAGGCGTTCACCAGATGGTGGGGAAGCTTGGCAATGAAACCGACGGTATCGGACAGAATCACGTCCAGATTGTCGGAAACCGTCAACTGCCGGGAGGTGGTATCCAGCGTATCGAACAGCCGGTTGTTAGCGGGAATGCCCGCATTTGTCAGCTGGTTCAACAGGGTGGACTTGCCCGCGTTGGTATAGCCCACGATGGCCACCACGGGAATGGCATTTTTCATTCTCCGCTCCCGCTGGACGGCACGAACCTTGCGCACCTGCTCCAGCTCGTCCTCCAGCCGGGCAATCCGCTCCCGGATGTGACGGCGGTCGGTTTCCAGCTTGGTTTCGCCGGGGCCTCGGGTGCCGATTCCGCCGCCCTGCCGGGACAGGCTCACGCCCATGCCGGAAAGTCGGGGCAAAAGATACTTATACTGGGCCAATTCAACCTGTAAGCGGCCCTCTTTCGTCTTGGCCCGCTGGGCAAAGATGTCCAGAATCAGGGCGCTGCGGTCCAATACCGTCACACCGATAATCTCTTCCAGCGCCCGGATGTTTCCGGGAGACAGCTCGTTGTCGAAGATCACCATGGTGGACGCGGTGGCCTCCACCAGCATCCGTACCTCCTGGGCTTTCCCCTCGCCGATGAAGCTGTGGGAATCGGGGGTGTGGCGGTTTTGCAGCACCTTGCCGGTGCAGAAGCCTCCGGCGGTTTCCAGCAGATCTTCCAGTTCTTCCAGAGATTCCGCAGTGGCGGTCTGCTCCGCCGTGAAGCAGTCGGCGTTCAGGCCCACCAAAACTGCCCGCTCCTGTACTTTCTCGTCAAAATTTGATTCCATAGTACCTCCAAAGATACATTATTTTTTAGTATACCACACAAAGCACCGGGCGGACAACTGTTTTTGTCTGAAAAAGCAAAAAATCCGCACCACGGTAATCCGTAGTGCGGAATTTCTGCTCTTACTTCAGGCCAAAACGCTTGTTGAAGCGATCAACACGTCCACCGGTGTCAACCAGCTTCTGCTTGCCGGTATAGAAAGGGTGGCACTTGGAGCAGATCTCAACACGAATGTCCTTCTTGGTAGAACCAGTGGTAAAGACATTGCCGCAGGCACAGCGGATGGTGGTCTGTTCGTACTTGGGATGGATACCTTCCTTCATTTCGTTCACCTCTTTCGTATCAGTTAAAGGGCATAAATGCCCTAAGCAATCTTCAATCGCCCGGATATCATATCACAAGCAGGGCAAGAATGCAAGCATTATTTTCAGTTTTTTTGAAAATTCCTGTCAGAATGCCCAGTTGCCGTTACGGAACACGGGAACAACCCGGCCGTCCTCGCAGATCGCGTCAATATTCATGGTGTCGCAGCCGATCATGAAGTCCTCGTGGTTCATGGAATCGTTGACGCCCAGCACCCGGCACTCCTCCAACGTCCGGTTCTGGAAATCGGAGATGGTATCGGCGAAGCCGAAGCCCAGGGCCAGATGGCAGGCGGCGTTCTCGTCGAACAGGGTGTTGTAGAACAGCAGGCCGCTTTCGGCAATGGGGCTCTTCTGGGGTACCAGCGCGCACTCTCCAAGGTATGCCGCGCCCTCGTCCATGGAAATCATGGTGCAGAGCAGTTCCTCACCCTTTTCCGCCTTGGCCTCCACGGCCCTGCCGTTTTCAAAGCGGATGGAGAAATTCTCGATGAGCTGTCCCTCATAGCTCAGGGGCTTGGTGGCATAGACGATGCCTTCGGCGCAGCCCTTCTTCGGAGAGATGAAGCACTCCTCGGAGGGAATGTTGGGGTTGAAGGCAATCCCCTGCAAGCTCACCTCTCTGCCGCCGCACCAGCGGGCCTCGGAAATCATACCCACGGTGAGATCGGTGCCGTTTTCGGCGGTGTAGTGCAGGCTCTGAATGCGCAGGCTGTTGAGGTAATCACACCGGGCTTTCAGGTCGGCGTTGTGGGCTTCCCAGGCGGCGATGGGGTCGTCGGTGACCCGGGAGGTAAAGAGAATGGCCTCCCACAGCTTTTCCACGGCGGTGCTGGCGCGCATACCGGGGAACACCTTCTTGGCCCACGCCTCACCGGGCACGGCGGCACTGCACCACTGATCCCGGTTCTCCCGGCGATCCCGGTAAGGCTTGATAATGGGGTAGCGCATCTGGCGGGCTTTGGCGGCCTTCTCCATGTTGACACCCTTCAGGCCGTCGGGATCCTCGGATTCCAGATAGATCCGGCAGGGCAAAGCCTCGCAGAAGTGCTCCTGACGGGCTTTCTCCCACTCCTCAACGGTGCCCAGCGTCTTCAGGCTCTGATAGCGGACGGCCAGCTTTTCCAGAGGCTGGTAGGCCCATTCCACAACGACCTTTTTCGCCTTGGCCTTGTAGGCTTCCTCAACCACCATCTGAACAAACTCCGGCTGGTCAAGGCCCGCATAGATCATGACCTCCTGTCCCTTCTGGACATTGACGCCGCAGCGGACGATCAATCGGGCGTATTCCCTTAAAGCAGTCTTTTTCATATGCTGTGCTCCTTTTCGTAGTCTTTTGCTATGGTAACAGATTTTGCCGCAAAGGTCAAGACGGTTGAATTGTTCACAAATTTGATATATAATGGTTCCGTTATATTATGGAATGCGAGGGATATTTATGCTGACACGGGAACAGTTACAGCAAAAAATCGCGGGCGGCGTGCGGATTCTGGACGGGGCTACCGGCTCCAATCTGCGCAACGCCGGTATGCCCAAGGGCTGCTGCGCAGAGGAATGGATTCTCGCGAACCCCGAGCCGCTGGTAGCTTTGCAGCGGGCCTATGCGGAAGCCGGCTCGCACATTATCTACGCCCCCACCTTTCAGGCCCAGCCCATCGCGCTGAAGGCAGTGGGCCTGGATGCTCAGACAGAGCGGATCAATGAAGCCTTGGTGGCCCTGTCCCGGTCTGCCGCCCCCGGCTGTCTGATTGCCGGAGACCTCACCACTCTGGCCACCTTCTGCAACAGCTGGGACGCCGAGTCCTTTGATCTGCTGGTGGAGAACTACCGCCGCCAGATTCGCGGTCTCATTGATGGCGGGGCGGATCTTCTCATCGGCGAGACGCTGCTGTACCAGCAGGAGGCGGAAGCCATCCTCTGCGCCGCTGAACTGGAGGGCGCGGGGGCTGCCATGTACAGCTTTACCATGCAGCCCGACGGCTCCCTGCTGTCCGGCGCGGACGCGGGAAAGGCCCTGAAATCCCTGGAGGATTCCGGCGCTGCGGCGGTGGGCTTTAACTGCGTGGCAGCGGATATGATGACCCCCTATCTTGTCACCAAGCTGCGGCGCAGTGTGAAAATCCCTCTGATCTGCAAGCCCAACGCCGGTGTTCCCACCATCGGGGACGACGGAATTGCTGTCTATTCCCAGACTCCGGCGGAATTCGCCGAGGTCATGGGGCAGTGCAGAGATAACGG
>CAMGCA010000163.1 GCA_946011705.1 uncultured Clostridia bacterium
CCCTCCCCACCACACTCCGCACCCCCGCCCCGGCGCAGGCACTGTATACCACCTTGACGCAGCTGCCGTCCTTGGCGTTTGGGCCGAAGAGTGTGTGCATCACCACGCCGATCCGGGACTTGCCCTCGCCGCCGTTGCCCTTGATGAGCAGTATGACCTGCCCCCGGGTGCAGGGAATCAGGCAGTAGCCCATGAACTCCTGCAGGGTCAGAACATCCTCCGGCTCCAAAAGTTCAGACAAAAACCGCAGCCAGACCTCCGGCCGGGGCGCGTTGGGATTGTAGGCGATGGGCAGTCGATTCAGGCAGAAGCCCTTTTCTTCCACAAACCTGCCATCCAGAAACAGGGTTCCGTTGGCGAGAAAGATACGATCCTGATACTTTTCCAACTCGCCCCGGTCGTAGCATTCCATACGGATTGCTTCCAGCAGGTTTTTGGCTTTCGTCACCAGCCCGCCGGTCAGGTGCTCCTTGATGTCGTCGAACACATCCCGCAGAAGCCGGTCTTTGTCGGTGACAACGCCCTCCGTGGTGAAGAAGTCCTCTCCCTTGCTGAGCAGGGGGTGCTGTTCCAGAAAGCACCGGCAGTATTTGTGCTCGATGATTTTCCCCTTGTCATCCAGCCACTCCGGTGTACCACTCATGCACAGTCCCTCTCTTTCTCAGACAGTGTCCCGAGATATTCGGACAGTTGCTGGATATACCCCTCCCGGCAAAGTACCTCCGCTGTCTGTTTCGCCAGAAGCAAATCATTTCCCAGCAGGCAGTCGAGAAGGTGGTTGACCGTGGGCAGCACCTTCATCGCCTCGGCAAAGCGGGGATGGATGGAATCTCCCGGTTTCTTGGGACGATACCGCAGCTGCCAGATGCGAAGATGCCGAAGATATTCCTGCAAAACACAAATGCAGAGCCGCGCCCCATCGTGGGATGGCTCTGCATGGGTGGGAAACGGCAGCGGTTCATATTCCGCACCGATTCCAAAATCAGTTTCCAGTTTCTTTGCGGCAGCATAGGGCGACAGCCCAAAGAGGCGGGCGGTGAAGTCAATGACATCCCCACTGGCGCCGCAGCCGAAACAGAAGAAATAGTCCTCGTTCAGCTTCAAACTGGGGTGCCTGTCCTCGTGGAATGGGCAGCAGGTCATGCTGTTTCGGCTCACTGTCAGCCCGTAGTGTTCGGCAGCCTGCCGCAGTGTGACGGCTGCCTTGATGGTTTCAAATACGCGCATTATCTTGCCTCCATAAAAATATTCGGAAGAAAAATGCCCGCCGGGGTTGGCAGGCATCTTACCTCCTCACTATGGTTATGGGGAAATTTTCAAAAAACAGGCTAATCGCAGGACAAGCCCATTTCAAAAAACAGGACAAACCCTCTTCCAATTATAGAACATATGTGCTATAATGAGCGAAAACAATTTTGGAGGGTTGGATGATGAATACAAACGATGCGGTATCTCTTGACTTCTGGAACGGACTGGCTTTCTACTCCGGGAAAAGCTTCCCTTGCGGAACCATTGGCTGTGACGCCCTGAATATCCCAGCCGAAGTGATTGAGAAGCTGAAAGAACTATGTACGGTGCAGTATGCGCTGATAAACGCTCTTACTTTCGGCCCCGGGAATCCTGCACTGCTTTCGGCAGCGCGGGAAAGCGCCCAGCAGATTGCGAAGCTTCTGAAAGATGTGAAGCCCTTTTCCTATATGGATGTGCCCGATGTGGAAGGTCGGATTGAGCGGATTTTCTCGGAAGCATACCTGAACAACGCAATCGAATACAGCACTGTCTTTGGTGGCAGCACTCTGGACATTCTGTCGGACCCAAAATACGAACAGGGCAAAACCCTGCTTCGGACGCTGCCGGTGCTGGCGCAGTTGGGATACTCTTTGGAGCAATATCAGCAAACCATGCTTGCCTTTGCGGAGAAGCTGAACGATCCCGGATTCAAGCGAACGCCCCAGAACATTGCCACTCTCTTTGGGAAGTGCTTCCCGAAGATTGAAAAATTCGAGAACAATGCCGCCTGGATGGCCATGACCAACGCTACCACCCAATACACGACGCTGCTGCGGCCTGACAGCAATACGCCGGTAATTGCAAAGCACATGATCTATGTTTCCTTCGTGGGTATGTTCCGATCCGATCTGTATGAAGGACTGTGCGCGGGACACGCTCCCAAGAAGTGCCGAACTTGCGGACGCTGGTTTCTGACCATCAATGCCCGACCAACAAAATACTGCGGTGGTTATGCTCCCGGAGATAAGCGGCACAGAAGTTGCAGACAGGTTGGAAATCTCAAAGGTCGGAAGGAACGGGAGCTGGCAGAAGACAATCCCAATGTGGAGTTATATAAGAAGCGGTTGGATTCCATCAACCATCGCTTAAGAAGAAAGAATGCAGATAAACCGCTGGGAAAGATGATGAAGAAGCTGGCAAAAGATAAAATGCAGCGATCAAAAAACAGCGTCGATTATGCCAACGGAAACTATATTCAGGAGATGGAGCTGGATGCTTTGGAAGCGGAAGCCAGGGCGCTTTTGTAATTTTGAAGCAGAGGAAGGAGGTGCCCCATGCCTAAGTTAGCGGAAAGGTACATCGCCAAACATGGTTTCCAGTGTCTGGAAAAGAACGTGACCCGGTTTGAGGCGGAACACGCCCTTCAGATATCGCCGGAGCCGCTGGTTGTGGAGGATATCAATCAGTTTATCGTCATGGCAAACCGGGAGCACAATCTTCTGTATGTCTGCTTTTATCTCCACCACATCGAGAAAATTCTGAACGGACGGATTTACAGATTCTTCCACCGGGAGGGGTTGTACGCTTACGACCCGGTTCGCCTGCTGGATTACAAGATGAACTGCGTAGCAGCGATTGTGGAGTGCTGCCCGGGATACGATCCTGATAAGGGTGCAGACTTTCTGACCTACGCCTACTATGACATCGGCAACGCCATCCTGAACTGCCGCCGCTATGAGGAATCCGGCTCCTTCAAAAATCTGGACGAGTACAAAACCGTCCGGGGCATTGCGTGGCTTTACAACAAGGCAAGGGATTCCCAGAAGAAAACCATTGCAGCGTTCATGGAGAAAACCGGCTGCACAAAAAAGACGGCGGAGGATTATCTCACCGCAGCCCGCAAAAATCGAGGCAACGTTTCTATCTATGAGACCATTCTCCGTGAGCGCGACAAGGAATTCAGTGAGGATTTCGACGAGTATATCACTGAGGGCGATGGTGAGGATTTAAGCCGTGATGCCGGTGGCGTGTACGCTACAATGCTCTGGGACAGCTCCTGGGGTGGTGCTGTCCAGCGAGCACATGGCAAATTGGATTACCGTTCTCAGATTCTCATAGAGCGGCACATGGCAGCCTGCATGGACTGCCGCTGTGTGCTGCCCATGCGGTACCGTCCCACATGGGAGGATCTGGCGGCGATGTTTGAAGGCTCCACAGCCAGCGGCGCAGAGCGGGCATACAAGAAAGCGGTACAGAAGCTGACGCAGCTGCTGATAGAAGATGGTCTCTTTCACACAATCGTGCTGAAACGCAAATCTCAGAAAAGGCGAAAAGAAAAAATCGCCGCCGCGACCTACCTGTATCAGGCAGACAGCGACGGCGAATGGGGCGAGATTCAGTTTGACTTTGAAAACAAAACGGCGCAGATCATTCGGCTGGCAGACTGGGATAAAATGATTTCTCAGCCTTTTGCCAAATACGCAATTTCCTATCTTTTGAATTGTCAGAATAAGAAGCTGCCGAAAGAAACGGTGATTTCATTTGAGGAGTAGCGAGAGAGAGCAGTGTCGCTTCGGCGGGACGGGGGCTTGATATCCCTTTGGCTCCCTCGGTGATGCCGCTCCATTTCGAGGCTCAGCTGAGCTTCTCCTCTCCATTCCACAGCACCACTTACACACGAACAGGCGGATTTTGCCTCGGGGCAAATCCTGAATTTCAGCGCATGGCGCGCCAAAATCCGCCTGTTCTGTGGCTGGCGGAAAGGGGTTGTTCCCGCCCCGAACAACCCCTTTCCGCCACCCACGGTCGCCAAAGGTATAACACACTAGACCTTGCGAGCAAGATCGTGTGCCACGAAACCGCCGGTTTCATTGGATTCTTCCTGCCACGGAGGGCCCGCCCTCCATTGGATTCCACCTGCCAAGGGAACGCTGTCCCCTTTGGAATCCTCAGCCAACAGGGCGCTCCCCGCCCCTATTGGATTACCCAAGGCCAAAGGAATTGCCGTCCCTTTGGAATCCCAGCTCGTTTTGAAATGAGTACCCACAAATGAAAAATGGTTTGTGGGCATTCATTCCAAAACGAAATAATCCCCAGAGCTTCATCCGATATGGAGATGAAGTTCTGGGGATTTACAATATAACATGGAATCGTATCTTCAGCAAGACCGTTTTGCCACAGGCGAGCGTCTTATTTCATGCGAAGAATGCGGACAGAGTTCAGCAAACACAGCATGGATACGCCGGTATCGGCAAACACGGCAATCCACATATTTGCAAAACCGAACAGGCCCATGAGCATGACAATCAGCTTGACTGCCAGCGCAAAGTAAACGTTCTGCCAGGAGATGCGGTTGGTGTTCCGGGCAATTTTGATGGCGTCGGGAATGGCGGACATCTCGGAGTTCATGAACACCACGTCGGCAGCTTCAATGGCGGCATCCGCGCCGCTGCCCATGGCAGCGCCCACATCCGCGCCTGCCAGCACCGGCGCATCGTTGATGCCGTCGCCCACGAACATGACGCTACCCCGAACTTCCCGAATCTTTTTCAGCTCTGACAGCTTGTTTTCCGGCAGGAGTTTGGCGTGAACCTCGTCAATGCCGGTTTGCTTTGCCACATGCTCGGCACTGTCCTGGGCGTCGCCAGTGAGCATGGCAGTGACAATGCCCAGCTGCTTGATCCGGGAAACCGCTTCCACGGCATCATCCTTCAGGGTATCCGAAATCACAATATGACCGATAAACCTTCCGTTTCTGGCAACCAGCACCTCGGTTCCAAAAGCAGTTTTTCGATAACCGGACAGGTCAACGTTGTTTGCGTCCATCAGCTTTCGATTGCCGCACAGCAGCGTATCGGCAGCGGATAACCCCTGAACGCCAACACCCGCAAAATCTTTAACCACCAAAGCCCCTGCCACGAACACCACCCCTTCCCCGGCAGCCATACCGCACCGCACGCCACTCCCCACCCAGGAACC
>CAMGCA010000164.1 GCA_946011705.1 uncultured Clostridia bacterium
GCGCCACCTTGCCAAGGTGGAGGTAGCGGGTTCGAGCCCCGTCACCCGCTCCAAACAGATAAGGAACGCGCACCGCGTTCCTTATTTCATACGGTACCGTGGCCAAGTGGTAAGGCAAGAGTCTGCAAAACTCTCATTCGCCAGTTCAAATCTGGCCGGTACCTCCATGTTTACCCAACACTTTAGATGCAACTTGGAAAAAGTTGCATCTAAAGTGTTTTTTCGGGTATTTATTGAAACTTCACTAGATATAAGTTTGATTTTCTTGGATAAAATGTGAACACGTTTTTTAGTGATTCCATAGATGCAAATACCCTTTGATACGCCTTTTGAACTGGTTCAGCCAGATACAACGCAGATATTTGCAGCGCCCTTTTTGATTTTGGGCAGTATTTCAAAAAGGGCACAGCTTTTTTATAGAGTTTTCAGAAAATTATCATATGTGAATTTGCCGGGATTTTTGTGGCGCAGCAACGCCATAAGAATCCCGGCTTTTTCTTTTTCAAAAAGGGCGCTGCCTCTCAGCATCCTTTTCCCAGCCGTTCTCCTTTCTCAGGGAGGGCGGCTTTTTCGTTTTCTTAGAACAATATCCCGCGTCTGAAAAAGGGCGCCGGAGGAAATGGAGGTTAATCGTGAAGAAACCAAATCAAGCTCGTTTGAAACCCAACAGAACCAGACCGGAATACCGTTCCCACACAGGCCCTCCCGCTCAGACTGAGAAGCCCATCTGTACAGCATCCCCGCTGTGCGAGGGGTGCCCATTTCCCGGGCATGGTTTTCTGTGCCGGGGTGAGGATGGAGAATGTATGCGAACACGACTGATGAAACTATCTGAGGAGGGATCCAAATGAATATTCCATTTCCCAGCCGTGGGCAGGTAGAGTTCACCCGGAACAGCTATCCACCCGGCACACGAATTGTGTTGAACAGTATGAATGACCCCTATGCCCCGGTAGAATCCGGAACGCGGGGTACCGTGCGGTATGTGGACGATGCCGGGCAGTTGGGTGTCGCATGGGACAATGGGCGCAGCTTGTCGCTGATTCCCGGCGTAGACAGCTTCCGAAAACTGACCCAGCAGGAAATTGCCCAGGAACAGGGCATGAGGATGGAGGAGATGAAGCTGTGAGTATTCAGAAGATTTCTACAGAGCAGCTCCGCCGTATGGGAGACCAGGAGGGGCTTGTCCTCCAGGGCTGCGGCGGTGATCCCCAGGAATGGCTGGATGGAATCAACCAGATTCTCGCCGATGAAGGTATCCTCAAAAAGGACAACGGATTCGAGGATGCCTATACCTTCCAGCATGACGGGCTGACCTGCCTGCTGTTCCCCTTCAAAGAAAATATGGAGCTGGATATGGGGAAGCTCGCCGTATGGCGGCTGGGAACCCATTCCACCTTCGGCGGCACCTGGCTGTCTGACTATGTGCCGAATCGGCTCGGGGGTTTTGTACAGGTTCAGGAACAAAAGGAACCTGCGCATATCAAGCCGGATTGTCCCCTCATAGGGACAGACGGAAACATCTTTCATCTTATGGGAAAAGCCTCGGAGACGCTGAGAAAGAACGGGATGCAGGAACAGGCAGATGAGATGCGTAACAGGATTCTCCAATGCCAGAGCTATCATTCTGCACTGAGCATTATCGGGGATTATGTGAATATCACCTCTGCCCATCAGGAAGAATGTATGGACATGGAAATGGAGTAAGGCCGCTATGGAATCCGAAAGGAAACCATGGCGGCCTTTTTTCCGTTCTATGGAAAAATTCAATCCCACATGTGCTTGAGCAGGTAGGATTCCAGATCGTAGTCATATTTGAACCGCACCCCGGTAATGGACTCGCCGTTCAGGATGGCGGTGTATGCCTTCTGGTGGATTTCGTTCTGCTCCCGGTCACCGACAAACAGATTGTCAGAGATCATCAGGGCGAAGGCGGCGTCCGGGTACTTTGCTTCCAACTCCGGAACGCTCTCCGGCGCGGCGTGGCGCAGGGCGTTCATGCCGGGGATGCTGTTAAAGACGGCCTCCTGCTGCCTGAGCAGCTCCTGACGGGTGTGGCGAATGGCAGTGCTCATTTTGAATCTCTCCTTCCCTTTACGCACTGGGTGAAATGATACCATGAAAAAAGCGTGATAACAAGCCTCGACTTTTCCCAAAAACTTGTTCCCATCTTCTGGGAGATTCTAGCAGAAGTACAGTCCAATAAACCGGGAGCTAATCAAACAAATATTTGCAAACCTTGAAGGGAGGTGATGTCAATGAAAAAACGACGTAAGTGTAAGGATAGGTGTTTCAAAACAAGGAAGGAAAACAAGCCCAACGGCCGATACAGCAGCCTGACCCCAGGCGCTGTACCGGCCGTTTCTATTTGGATTGGAGCGTGAGATAACCTATCAGAACCCCAATAACCCGCATCGGCAACAAGACGAACCTGCTGCCGATCATCCTGCCCGTATTCCCCAAGGAATTCGGGCGCTACATCGAAATCTTTGGCGGCAGCGGCGCCGTGCTGCTGGGCAAGGAACCCAGCAAGTTTGAGGTGTACAACGACATCGAGGGTGAGCTGGTGAACTTTTTCCGGGTGGTGAAGAACCGCCCTGCGGAGCTGCTGCTGGAACTGGGTCTGCTGCCCCTTAACTCCCGAGAGGAGTTCGCCAGCTGGCTCCACTTCCACGATGGCGGCAATGAACCCACCATCCACCTGCCGGATCAGGTGGAGATTATCGACAGAACAACACCTGCCTATTTGCTGAAAGAGGCGGAGGAGCTGAAAGCGTCTCTGCGCAAACGCTCGGACTACCGGGATGTGCGGCAGGCCGCTGCCTACCTGAAGCGTGTGCGCAACAGCTATTCCAGCTCCGGGCGGAGCTTCGCCTGCCAGCCCTTTAGCGTCCGCACATTGTTTACCCAGATTCGGGAGATGTCCCAGCGTCTGGAAAACGTCATCATCGAGCAGCAGAGCTTCGAGGTGCTGATTCCCCACTATGACCGGGAGGATGCCTTCTTCTACGGCGACCCGCCTTACTATGACAGTGAATATGTCTATGACGCGGAATTTGGCTGGGATCACCATGTTCTGCTACGGGACACGCTGGCACGGTGCAAGGGCAAGTGGCTGATCTCTCAGGTGGATTGCCCGGAAATCCGGTATCTGTTCAAAGATTACGAGATTCTAGATTTCCAGCGCATTCACCCCATGGTGCAGAAGTATGCCCCCGGTAAGCAGTTCGGGGAGCTGCTCATCGGAAACTATGATCTTTTGGAGCGGGAACGGGAGGTTCCCATCCAGATGTCCCTGAATGAATTGCTGGGTGAATCCATCCCGGAAGACCAAATCATGATGCACTTGCCTCCATATTTGCCTTATTAAACTGCATGGTAGAAACCATACCGGTATAACAAATCTTGAAGGAGCGAATTATACCATGCAGAAATCGAACCAAGTAAGTGAATTCACCCTGTTTCCCGTCCCGACGGACATGCTGGAGGAGATAGAACTGGATTTGTCGCACACTGTCCAGTACAGCGTTTCCCGGGGGCGGCTTATTATCGAACCCATCTATGATGAGGAGGAACCTGTGCGGTGCTGCCCTCATGCCTGCTGCTGTGAGGGGTGCCTGAGATGAAGATATATCGGATTATCGGCAACGAGGGCAGGATTACCATTCCCTACGCCATCCGGCAGGCGATTGGCTTCCTGCCGTATGACGTGGTGTCCTTCCAGCTCATGGAGGATGACAGTGTGCTGGTTCGCCGGGAGGCGCTGCGGGGGAAGGAGAAGATTCCGCCCGGCTCCGGGCGGGATGCTTCCCTCATAGCTTTTCTGGAAAGTCTGGACGAAAAACAGCGATACAGCGCGTTGGTGCATCTGTCTGTCCTGTGGGCGCAGAGCCATGATAAAAATACGGGGAGGGATCGGGAATGAGCGGATACCGGGTGGTGTATGTGGAGCCGGGCAAGCCTGCCGTGGAAAAGGAGATTGGTTCCAAATTGGATGATCTTCAGGAAGCGGTGGGTGGGCTCATTGAGTGTATTTATGCCCATAACGATGGAACCGTTATTGTCGGCAACGATGAAGCAAAGCTTCTGGGCATGGAGGGCAACCGCAGACTGGACAGCGGCTCCATCATTGCGGGGCCTTTCTTTGTCATTGGAGAAGCGGGCGAGAACTTCCGCTCCCTGACGGACGCGGAGGTCAGCCGCTACTTGCAGGTATACGCCGAACCTCACCAAATCTCCCAGCGGGAGGTGCAGGCGGATATGGGCTTTACCTTTATGTGTTTCTGAGAGGTGCGCCATGAAAATCAAAGCCAGAATTGACAGAATGGTGAATGCCGGAAACGTCAAGGCCATTGCCTCGGTTTCTCTAGACGGGATGTTCGTGGTAAAGAACCTGAAGGTCATGGACGGGAAGAAAGGCTTGTTTGTTTCCATGCCCCAGGAATCCTATTCTGGGAAGGATAGGCAGAAAAAGTACAGCAATACCTTCTTCGCCCTGACCAACTCCGCCAAGCTGGCGCTGCAGGAATCGGTTTTGCAGGCATACCAGCAGCAGATCGATCCCAACTATGTGCCCCGGCAGGAATATGGAGGGCAGAGCTATCCCCAGGAGGTTCAGCACCAGCGGGACTACTACCCCCAGCCTCAATACCCCGAACCGCAGTACCCGGACTGGGTCAATGAATGCGATGACGGGATGCTTCCCATGGAGATGGGAGGAATGTAATATCCAGCATTTTGCCTCTGCCAAAAGCAGGGGCTAATTTTTTACGCAGAAAGGATGAATTCATGATATTGAACCTGAAACGCTGTATCTCCTTACTTCTGGTTCTGATGCGCCTTATCGGAATCGTACCCACAGCCTACGCCGCGGAGCCGGATACCGGCAGTGTGGTGCAGGAGGACACTACAGAGCCTACCGAACCGACAGACTTGCCGGAGGCTGACAGGAGCGCAGCCCCCGCAGCTTTGAGTGCGGCTGGGGACTATGCGGTAATGTCTATTGCCAGTACCCAGAACAGCATCATGCTGTTCGACTATGCGGACAATGGCAACTACACCACTGTTCTCAATTCCCAGGTTGCTTGCGCCTACAAGCCTAACGGCTCCGGCACCACCCGGACGGCATACATCAAAAACCTGGGCTGGCACTTTGCCCGGTACGGCGGTGTTGCCTAT